>NZ_JBHYJH010000114.1:2004-32817 GCF_042740445.1 Streptomyces sp. NPDC059003
GGTGGGACGTACGAAGGCGGCGGTTCCCCTGCGGGGAGCCGCCGCCTTCGTGCGTCTGGGGTATCCGGGGTATCCGGGGTGTCCGGGGTTACGACCGCGGTGCGGGCTCGCCCTTCACCTCGCCCTTGTCGCGCGGCACCGCCTTGCCCCCGGTGGTGACGACCTTCCGGTCGCCGAGCGGCTCGGCGAGGCGCACCTTCAGCGTGTAGAACTGCGCCATCGCGACGCACACGGTGTCCTTCTTCGTGGTCTCGGTCACCTTCACGCTGACCAGCGACTCGTTCTCCTCGGCCGTCACCGCGTACGTGCCGCACACGCCGCCCGTGAAGTGCACCGTCAGATCCCGGCCCTCGGCGCTGTAGCCGTCGATCTTCATCTGGTGCGTGCGGGTGCCCGGGTCGCCCGGCCTGTCGGTGGGCCGGGGCGTCGGTACGCCGTCCCCGGGCCACGTCAGATACTTCGGGTCCACCGCCGGATGCGTCACCGTGAAGGCGTCCTTCGCGCCCTGCGGCTTCACCGCGAACAGCCACGACGGCACCAGCGTCTGGCGCCCGGCCACGAACTGCGAGGCCAGGCCGAACGTGGCGTCCTCGACGGCGATCGGCCTCGGCTTCGGCGGCACGGGCTCCGGCACGCAGCGCGTCCCCTCGTCCTTGCCGGGCCCGCTGCCCCCGTCCCCGGTCCCGGTCCTGCCGCCGTCCGCGTGCGGCACCGGCGTCGCACAGCCGCCGATGCCCACGCGGCCGTCGCCCCTGCCCTGCTTGTTCAGCAGGTCGAGGGCCTTCTCGGCGGAGACGACGGGGTACGTGGCGCCCTTGTGCGGCGCCAGTACGTTGCCGCTGCCGCCCGCCACCTTCCCGTCGGCGTCGACCTGGATCCCCGTCGACCAGCCGTACGTCGGCAGGCCGCCCACCTCCGGGTCGGCGTTCACCACCCGTACGGAACCCATGAGCTGGCGCGCGTCCAGCTTCGCGTCGTCCTGGCCGAGCGCCTTCAGGACGGGCGCCGCCGCCTTCTTCGCGGCCCGCTCGCTCACCGCGTCGCCGCTGTCGTCCGGGTGCGGGCGGTCCGGGGCGGTCGGCTTCGTCGAACACGGCTTGCCCTTCAGGCAGTTGTCGCCGCTCACGGGCACGTTCCGGCTGAAGGTCCAGGTGCCGGGCGCCTTCCTCGCCACCTGGAGGGACGGCCCCGAGCCGTCGTTGGCGGGGCCGATCCGCCAGGCGCCGCCCTGCGCGGTCGGCGTCCCCGACAGGCCGAGCGCCTTGGCGAGACGCGCCACCTGCTCCTTGGTGACCTCGCCGCGCGGCTCGTACACGGCGGCTGAATCCGGCCCGTCGGGCAGCTCGCCGACGGGCTTGTACGTCGCCCCGCTCGGGTCGGGCTCGCCCGGAGCGATGCCCTCCGGGTCGCCGGTGCCGCCGGTGCCGGGCTCCGACCGCTCCTGGTGTCCGTCCGTGTACCCGTCCAGGGCAAGCGGCGGCGGATCGCCGCCGTCGCCCGCCGTGGCGTCCCGGCCGCCGCCGTCACCGGACGACGCCGTCGCCAGATACGCCCCGCCGCCGCCCGCAAGCAGCACCGCGGCCGCGACCGAGGCGACCATCAGCGGGGAACGCCGCCGTCGTCGTTCGTCCTGCGTCTGCTCGGTGCTCACCGCATCGCTCCTTAGAACGCCCAGCTGTCCTGGAATCCATACACGGATCGAGGTCGTATATGGCATCCCCTCGACAGGGGACAGCGATGGGACGCGGCGGGGGAGCGCCCGGTTCCCGCCTCAGTCCCCGTACTCCGACATGCCGTCGATGAGCCGCGCGGACGCGGCCGGGACCGTGACCCCGTGGATCAGCGACAGCGGCACGGGCCCGGCCGCCGGCACGGCGGGCACCGCCCAGTGCGGGACCATGCGGGCGCAGTCGCCGCGCAGCGACTCCAGGCTTTCTGGAGCGTGCTCGGAGGGGTGCTGCGGGACGCTGTGCTTCGAGATCTTCGGGATAACGGCCATACCGGAACCGTATGCACCGCTCACCCGATGGAGAAAGACCTACTATTGGGTATTTTTGGCCAGTTCAATGATGGCTGTTCGACCGGATAGCGTTAACCGTCAACCCCTCGCCTCGCTGCAGGAGCTTCCCGCCGTGCGTATCGCAGTCACCGGCTCCATCGCCACCGACCACCTCATGTCCTTCCCCGGCCGCTTCGCCGACCAGCTCGTGGCCGACCAGCTGCACACGGTCTCCCTGTCCTTCCTCGTCGACGCCCTCGACGTACGCCGTGGCGGCGTCGGGGCCAACATCAGCTTCGGCATGGGCCAGCTCGGGACGCACCCGATCCTGGTCGGCGCCGCGGGCTCCGACTTCGACGAGTACCGGGCCTGGCTCGACCGGCACGGCGTGGACACCGCGTCGGTCCGGATCTCCGAGACGCTGCACACCGCCCGCTTCGTCTGCACCACCGACGCCGACCACAACCAGATCGGCTCCTTCTACACCGGCGCGATGAGCGAGGCCCGCTACATCGAGCTGAAGACCGTCGCCGACCGCGTCGGCGGCCTCGACCTCGTGCTGATCGGCGCCGACGACCCCGAGGCGATGCTGCGCCACACGGAGGAGTGCAAGACGCGGCAGATCCCCTTCGCCGCGGACTTCTCCCAGCAGATCGCCCGCATGACCGGCGACGACATCCGCACCCTCCTGGACGGCGCGACCTTCCTCTTCTCCAACGAGTACGAGAAGGGGCTCATCGAGTCCAAGACCGGCTGGAGCGACGCCGAGATCCTCGCCAAGGTCGGCCACCGCGTCACGACCCTCGGCGCCAACGGCGTGCGCATCGAGGCCGTCGGCCAGGACCCGATCGAGGTCGGCGTGCCGGAGGAGGAGGCTAAGGTCGAGCCGACCGGCGTCGGCGACGCGTTCCGCGCGGGCTTCCTGTCCGGCCTCGCCTGGGGCGTCTCCCACGAGCGCGCGGCCCAGGTGGGCTGCATGCTCGCGACCCTGGTCATCGAGACCACCGGCACCCAGGAGTACGAACTGCGGCGCAGCTCGTTCATGGAGCGCTTCACCAAGGCGTACGGCGACGCCGCCGCCGCGGAGGTCCAGGCCCACCTGGGCTGATCGTCCGGCTTCCCGCCGTGGGGGTGCTCCGCCGCTCCGCGGCGGATTTTTCCCCGCCCACCCACCCCTACAAAGGGGCGGGTGGGCGGGGAAAAACGCTAGCTGAGACGGCGGACCACGTAGGCCACCCCCCGCTCGCGCGCCTGCGCACCCTCGTACTCCTGCTTCTGCGTCCAGCACCACGCCGGGATGTCCACCGCCGCCACCTCGTCGTCCGCCAGGACGGTGACCGTGCCGCCCACGCGGACGCGGGGGAGGGCCTTGGCCAGCTCGATGACGGGGTGCGGGCAGCGCTCGCCGAGGGCGTCGACGGTGAGAGAGTCCAGGCTCGCCGTGGCCGCGGCGGCGACGGGGGCGCCGAGCTTCTCGCGGACGCCGGCCACCGCCCCGGGCAGGACGTCCAGGAAGCGCTCGACCTCCGCCGCCTCCGTGCCCAGGGGCAGGGAAACGCGGACGTTGCCCTCGCTGACCACGCCCATCGCCTTGAGCACATGGCTCGGCGTCAGCGTGCTGCTCGTGCACGAGGAGCCGGAGGAGACCGAGAAGCCCGCGCGGTCCAGCTCGTGCAGCAAGGTCTCTCCGTCGACATAGAGACAGGAGAAGGTGACGAGGTGGGGCAGGCGGCGCACCGGGTCGCCGACGACCTCCACGTCCGGCACGAGCTCCGGCACCCGCGCCCTGATCCGCTCCGTCAGCTCCCGCAGCCGCGCCTCGGCCCCCGCCGCCTCGGCCCGCACCGCCCGCAGCGCGGCCGCCGCCGCCACGATGCCCGGAATGTTCTCGAACCCGGCCGAGCGCCCCGACTCCCGCTCGTCCACCGGCCCTTGCGGCGCGAACCGCACCCCCTTGCGCACCACGAGCAGCCCCACCCCCGCAGGACCGCCCCACTTGTGCGCACTCGCGGCGAGCAGCGACCAGTCGCCCGCCACCGGCCCCCAGGCCAGCGACTGCGCCGCGTCCACGAGCAGCGGCACCCCGGCCGCCCGGCACGCCTCGGCGACCTCCGCGACCGGCTGCCGGGTGCCGACCTCGTGGTTGGCGGACTGCAGACAGGCGAGCGCGGTGTCCTCGCGGAGCGCGGCCGCGTACGCCTCCGGGCGCACCGCCCCGCCCCGGTCCACGGCGACCTCGGTCACCGCCCCGCCCGCACCCTCGTGGGCCGCCGCCGAATGGAGCACCGCCGAGTGCTCCACGGCGGACACCACGAGGTGCCGCCCCACCCGACGGCGCCCGGCGAGCGCGCCCGCCATGCCGTCGTACAGCGCCCGCGTACCGGACGAGGTGAACACGAGCTCGTCCGCCCGGCACCCCACGGCCTCCGCGGCCGCCTCCCGAGCGGCGTCAAGCAGCATCCGCGCCCGCCGCCCTTCCCGGTACAGCCGCGCCGGGTCGGCCCACCCCTCATCGAGGGACGCCTGGAGCGCCTGCCGGGCAACGGGATGAAGGGGAGCGGACGAGGCCACATCGAAGTACGTCACGCGGCAACGCTAAATCGTCCGGCCGAGAAAGCCCCCCGCCGGGGCCGCGCCCCGCAGGGGCGCGGGGCTGTGACATTGTGCGGCTCCGCCGCGTGGGCGCGACCAGCCGGAGTGGACCCGCACTCGCCCACGAGCAGAACGCGCCGAGTCGGATGGCGCCCCAAGCCCCCGTCAGATTCCGCTCCCCGGAGGGGCATCCCACCCCTTCAGAGTGACCCGCGGCGCGTTAGGCACCCTCCCCGCGCGACCCCAAATAGCGTCCAGTAGGGTTTGGTCCGCATAAACATCCAAACCCCTGCCCGACGCAGGGCGGCGACCGACCAGCGAGAAGGCCGCAGCCACACCGCGCGGGCGAGACTCTCGGGAAGGCGCTACGTGAGTCCCAACGGCTCCGACCGCTCGCCGCGGCGCCCGATGCGGCGGAAGCTGCTGCAGGCACTGACTGCGGGCCTGGTCCTGGTAACCGCCACCGGTTGCACATACAAGGACTTTCCCCGCCTGGGTATGCCGACCCCGGTCACGGAGGAGGCTCCGCGGATCCTCTCCCTCTGGCAGGGCTCGTGGGCGGCTGCGCTCGCCACGGGCGTGCTGGTCTGGGGCCTGATCCTGTGGAGCGTCATCTTCCACCGGCGCAGCCGCACCAAGGTGGAGGTCCCTCCGCAGACCCGCTACAACATGCCCATCGAGGCGCTGTACACGGTGGTTCCTCTCATCATCGTCTCGGTGCTCTTCTACTTCACCGCCCGCGACGAGTCGAAGCTCCTCGCGCTCGACGACAAGCCGGCCCACACGGTCAACGTGGTCGGCTACCAGTGGAGCTGGGGCTTCAACTACATCGAGGACGTGCCGGGGTCCACCAAGGACAACGCCCGCACGTCCAAGGACCTCGCGGCCATCCCGGACCGCTTCCGGGAGGACTTCCCGAAGAAGGCGGGCGGGGTCTACGAGGTCGGTACGCCGGGTGAGCGGAACCCGCAGACCGGCAACCCGGGCCCGACCCTCTGGCTCCCCAAGGGCGAGAAGGTCCGCTTCGTCCTCACTTCGCGTGACGTCATCCACTCCTTCTGGGTGGTGCCGTTCCTCATGAAGCAGGACGTCATCCCGGGCCACACCAACGCCTTCGAGGTGACTCCGAACAAGGAGGGCACCTTCATGGGCAAGTGCGCCGAGCTCTGCGGCGTCGACCACTCCCGGATGCTCTTCAACGTCAAGGTCGTCTCTCCCGAGCGCTACAAGAAGCACCTCGAGGACCTCGCGAAGAAGAACCAGACCGGTTACATCCCGGCCGGCATCGAGCAGACGGGCCACGAGAAGAACCGGGAGACGAACCAACTGTGAGCATCCTCAACGAACCCCAGGGTGCCGCGGCAGCAGACGACTCGTACGAGAACGAACTGCCGGTCAGGCGCAAGCAGCCGGGAAATGTCGTCGTCAAGTGGCTGACCACCACTGACCACAAGACGATCGGCACGCTCTATCTGGTCACGTCGTTCGCGTTCTTCTGCATCGGCGGCGTCATGGCGCTCTTCATGCGCGCCGAGCTCGCCCGCCCGGGTACGCAGATCATGTCGAACGAGCAGTTCAACCAGGCGTTCACGATGCACGGCACGATCATGCTGCTGATGTTCGCGACGCCGCTGTTCGCGGGCTTCGCGAACTGGATCATGCCGCTCCAGATCGGCGCGCCCGACGTGGCGTTCCCGCGCCTGAACATGTTCGCCTACTGGCTGTACCTGTTCGGCTCGCTCATCGCGGTGGGCGGCTTCCTGACGCCGAACGGCGCGGCCGACTTCGGCTGGTTCGCCTACAGCCCGCTGTCGGACGCGGTCCGCAGCCCGGGCATCGGCGCCGACATGTGGATCATGGGTCTGGCCTTCTCCGGCTTCGGCACGATCCTCGGCTCGGTCAACTTCATCACCACGATCATCTGCATGCGCGCACCCGGCATGACGATGTTCCGCATGCCGATCTTCACGTGGAACGTGCTGCTGACCGGTGTCCTGGTCCTGCTCGCCTTCCCGGTCCTCGCGGCCGCCCTGTTCGCCCTGGAGGCGGACCGCAAGTTCGGCGCCCATATCTTCGACGCCGGCAATGGCGGCGCGCTGCTATGGCAACACCTCTTCTGGTTCTTCGGACACCCAGAGGTGTACATCATCGCCCTACCATTCTTCGGAATCATTTCCGAGGTCATTCCGGTCTTCTCCCGGAAGCCGATGTTCGGCTACATGGGCCTGGTCGGCGCGACCATCGCGATCGCCGGTCTTTCCGTGACGGTGTGGGCGCACCACATGTACGTCACAGGCGGCGTACTGCTTCCGTTCTTCTCCTTCATGACGTTCCTCATCGCCGTACCGACAGGCGTGAAGTTCTTCAACTGGATCGGAACGATGTGGAAGGGGTCCTTGAGTTTCGAGACCCCGATGCTCTGGGCGATCGGCTTCCTGATCACCTTCACCTTCGGTGGTCTGACCGGCGTCATCCTGGCGTCGCCGCCGATGGACTTCCACGTGTCGGACTCGTACTTCGTGGTCGCGCACTTCCACTACGTCATCTTCGGCACCGTGGTGTTCGCGATGTTCGCCGGATTCCACTTCTGGTGGCCCAAGTTCACCGGCAAGATGCTGGACGAGCGGCTCGGCAAGATCACGTTCTGGACGCTGTTCGTGGGCTTCCACGGCACGTTCCTGGTGCAGCACTGGCTGGGTGCCGAGGGCATGCCGCGGCGTTACGCGGACTACCTCGACGCCGACGGCTTCACCGCCCTGAACACGATCTCGACGATCGCCTCGTTCCTGCTCGGCCTGTCGATCCTGCCGTTCTTCTACAACGTCTGGAAGACCGCCAAGTACGGCAAGAAGATCGAGGTCGACGACCCGTGGGGCTACGGCCGCTCCCTGGAGTGGGCCACGTCCTGCCCGCCGCCGCGGCACAACTTCCTCACGCTGCCGCGCATCCGTAGCGAATCCCCGGCGTTCGACCTGCACCACCCGGAGATCGCCGCACTCGACCAGCTCGAGAACGCCGGTCACGGCGAGAAGGCCCTCGCTGGCAACAAGGAGGCCGGCAAGTGAAGATCCAGGGCAAGATGTTCATCTGGCTGAGCGTCTTCGTACTGGCCATGGCGATCGTCTATGGCTGGTGGTCGAAGGAGCCCGCCGGTACCACCGCGCTCTTCCTGGCCTTCGGCCTGTGCATCATGATCGGCTACTACCTGGCCTTCACGGCCCGGCGGGTCGACGCTGCCGCGCAGGACAACAAGGAAGCCGACGTCGCGGACGAGGCCGGCGAGGTGGGCTTCTTCAGCCCGCACAGCTGGCAGCCGCTCTCCCTGGCCGTCGGTGGCGCGCTCGCCTTCATGGGCGTCGTCTTCGGCTGGTGGCTGCTCTACTTCTCGGCCCCGATCATCCTGATCGGCCTGTGGGGCTGGGTCTTCGAGTACTACCGCGGCGAGAACCAGACCCAGTAGGTCTCCCGCACGCACGGCCCCGAGGGGCCCGGACACTCCGTCAGGAGCGTCCGGGCCCCTCGGGCTTTTCCCCGGCCGTTCACTCAGCCGTCCACTCGGCCGTCCGGGGGACCTCGTACGGGTCACTCCGCGCGCCGGACTTGATGAACCTTCATACCGTGTGCTCATGAGACACTCACCGCGAATCCGCACGGTACTCAGCTGCACCCTGCTGGTGGTCGCCCTCGGCGCGGGCACCGCGGCCTGCGGCTTCGACGGTCATCCGCTCTCGGCCAAGCCGTACGACGCGGCGAGCCAGATCGCCTTCAACGGCCCCGCGGGCAGCAGCGGGAAGGCCGACCCGGACAAGCCCCTGGAAGTCACCGCACAGGGCGACGACGGGCGCATCACGGACGTCACGGCCACCGACCAGATGGGCCGGTACGTGGCGGGCGAGCTCACCGCCGACGGCTCCCGCTGGCACAGCACGGCGCCCCTCGCGGCGGGCGCCCACTACACGGTGCGGGTCAGCACGGAGGACGACGAGGGCGCACCCGGCCGCAAGGTCATGTCCTTCGACACCGCGACCCCCGAGAAGAAGCGCCGCCTGAAGGTCACCTTCGGCCCCGACGCGGGCAAGTACGGCGTCGGCCAGCCCGTCACGGCGAAGCTCAGCGCCCCCGTCAAGGCCAAGGAGGCCAGGGCCGTCGTGGAGCGGGCGCTCAAGGTCCAGTCGCAGCCCGCCACGGAGGGCGCCTGGCACTGGGTGGACAGCAGGACGCTGCACTACCGCCCCAAGGAGTACTGGCCCACCCACGCCACCATCACCGCGCGCAGCAACCTGGAGGGCGTCAAGGTCACCGACAGGCTCTGGGGCGCCGAGGCCAAGCCGCTGAAGCTGACCACCGGCGACAAGATCGTGGCCGTGACGGACGCCTCATCGCACTGGATGACGGTCTACCGCAACGGCGAGGAGATCAACTCCATGCCGGTGACCACCGGCAAGCCCGGCTACTCCACGCGCAACGGCATCAAGGTGGTGCTCGGCAAGGAGTACGTGGTCCGCATGACCAGCGCCAGCATCGGCGCCTCGGACTTCTACGACAAGATGGTCTACTACGCGACCAGGGTCACCGACAGCGGCGAGTACGTCCACGCGGCCCCCTGGTCGGTGGGCTCCCAGGGCTACGAGAACACCAGCCACGGCTGCACCGGCATGAGCACGGGCAACGCCGCCTGGTTCTACGAGACCGTCCGCCCCGGCGACATCGTGGAGGTCGTCAACAGCTACGGCGCCGACATGGACCCGTTCGGCAACGGCTACGGCGACTGGAACGTGAGCTGGAAGAAGTGGCGCAAGGGCAGCGCCCTCCTGGAGGGCACCAGAGAAGGCACCCGTCCGGAGGACAACGCGCGACTGCGCCCCGAGTCGGTCTGACGGGGCTGAGCGGGGGAGGGCGGGCCGTGCCCCGAAGGGGCGCGGGGCTGTGACATTTGCGGCTCCGCCGCGGGGCGCGAGCAACCCAAAACGACCCGCACCCGCCAGACGGCAGAGGGAACCGAGCTATCAGGCGCTCAGGGCGGCCCGAGACCGCAGCAGAGAGGCCAACGCGGAGGCAAACTCGACGGGCTCGACCGGCAAGGTCACCGCCGCCTCCGCACGGCTCCACGTGGCCAGCCAGGCGTCCTGCGGCCGCCCCATGAGCAGCAGCACCGGCGGAGCCTGGAAGACCTCGTCCTTGATCTGCCGGCACACGCCCATCCCGCCCGCGGGAACGGCCTCGCCGTCAAGGACGCAGACGTCGATACCGCCCTGATCGAGCTCCTTCAGGACCGCCGGGAGCGTCGCGCACTCGACGAAGCGGACCTCGGGAACATCGGTGGCCGGCCTGCGCCCGGTGGCGAGGCGGATCTGCTCTCGGGTGCTCGCGTCGTCGCTGTAGACCAGCACCGTGGCGGTCGGCTGCATGGTTCCTCCGCATCGTCGAGGGATCTCGCGCGGATGCTACTCCTCCCGACACCCCGTCAACACCGGTTCGGACGGTGCTCCGATGGGCCATCCGGGCAGGACACACGCCGCAGACACTCCGAACGGGACCCCCCGGGGTGAGGGCGGGATAAGCGACCGACATAATGTCGGTCGTGGCGACAGCAACGACAGTAGACACCGGGCACGCGCACCCGCCGGTCAATCGACCGAACCTCACCAGCGTCGGAACCATCATCTGGCTGAGTTCCGAGCTGATGTTCTTCGCGGCCCTCTTCGCGATGTACTTCACCCTGCGATCGGTGACCGGTCCCGACCACTGGAAGGAAATGGCCGATGCCCTGAACTTCCCGTTCTCGGCGACCAACACCACGATCCTGGTCCTCTCCTCCCTCACCTGTCAGCTCGGCGTTTTCGCCGCCGAGCGCGGTGATGTGAAGAAGCTCCGGATGTGGTTCATCGTCACCTTCATCATGGGTGCGATCTTCATCGGCGGCCAGGTCTTCGAGTACACCGAGCTGGTCAAGCACGAGGGCCTTTCGCTCTCGTCGGACCCGTACGGCTCGGTGTTCTACCTGACCACCGGTTTCCACGGACTGCATGTGACGGGTGGTCTCATCGCCTTCCTGCTGGTCCTCGGCCGCACGTACGCGGCCCGTAGGTTCACCCACGAGCAGGCGACCGCCGCCATCGTCGTGTCCTACTACTGGCACTTCGTCGATGTCGTCTGGATCGGCCTCTTCGCCACGATCTACATGATCAAGTAGTCGGGCGAGGGGTCCCGGCCCGCCGGGCACCCGACCATCCGACACAGTCCAGAAGCATCGACGCAGAAGATCCTGACACCGGGGTAATCCGTGAAAAAGCTCTCCGCACGACGACGCCATCCGCTGGCGGCGGTCGTCGTTCTACTCCTCGCGCTGGCGGCCACCGGGGGGCTGTACGCCGCGTTCGCGCCGGCGGACAAGGCGCAGGCCGACGAAACCGCTCAGTCCCTCGCCATCGACGAGGGCAAGAAGCTCTATGCCGTGGGCTGCTCCAGCTGCCACGGAACCGGCGGTCAGGGCACCACCGACGGCCCGAGCCTGGTGGGCGTCGGCGCCGCAGCCGTCGACTTCCAGGTCGGCACCGGCCGCATGCCGCTGCAGCAGCAGGGCGCCCAGGCGCCGAAGAAGAAGGTCATCTACAGCCAGGCCGAGATCGACCAGCTGGCCGCGTACGTCGCCTCGCTCGGCGCCGGTCCCTCCGTGCCGACCAAGAAGCAGGTCAGCCCCGAGGGCGCCGACATCGCCAAGGGCGGCGAGCTGTTCCGTACGAACTGCGCGCAGTGCCACAACTTCACCGGTGAGGGTGGCGCGCTGACCCACGGCAAGTTCGCGCCGAGCCTCGAGGGCGTCAGCCCGAAGCACATCTACGAGGCCATGCAGACCGGCCCGCAGAACATGCCGTCCTTCCCCGACACCACGATGCCGGAGAAGAACAAGAAGGAAATCATCGCGTACATCGACGCGGTCAACGGTGAGAAGACCGAGAGCCCGGGCGGTCTCAAGCTGGGCGGTCTCGGACCGGTCAGCGAGGGCCTGTTCGCCTGGATCTTCGGCCTCGGCGCGCTGATCGCGACCGCCGTGTGGGTCGCCGCCCGGACCGCAAAGGCCAAGAAGTCATGAGCAGCCAAGAAACCCCAGAAGAGAACCTGCCCAGCGCGCAGGAATCCGAGCACGGTGCGGGAGGGGGCACCCCCGCCCGAACGAAGTTGAGGGTGGGGGAGGTTGCAGGCACGGACAACCCGTTCGCGGACCCCGGGCTGCCGCCCCACGAGCACCGCGTCCAGGACATCGACGAGCAGGCCGCCAAGCGCTCCGAGCGCACGGTCGCCCTGCTGTTCACGGTGTCGATGCTCGCCACCGTCGGCTTCATCGCCTCGTACGTGGCGTTCCCGGTCGACAAGAACGTCTACATCTGGCCGATCGGGCACATCAGCGCGCTCAACTTCGCGCTCGGCATGACCCTCGGCATCGCGCTCTTCTGCATCGGCGCGGGCGCGGTCCACTGGGCCCGCACCCTGATGTCCGACGTGGAGATCGCCGACGAGCGGCACCCGATCGAGGCCGAGCCCGAGGTCAAGGCCAAGGTCCTCGACGACTTCGCGCAGGGCGCGAAGGAGTCGGCGATCGGCCGCCGCAAGCTGATCCGCAACACGATGTTCGGCGCCCTCACCCTCGTACCGCTCTCCGGTGTCGTCCTGCTGCGTGACCTCGGTCCGCTGCCGGAGGACAAGCTGCGGCACACGCTGTGGTCCAAGGGCAAGCTGCTCGTGAACATGAACACGAACGAGCCGCTGCGCCCCTCGGACGTCGCCGTGGGCTCCCTCACCTTCGCCAAGCCGGAGGGCCTCGAGGAGCACGACCACGACTTCCAGACCCAGATCGCCAAGGCCGCCCTGATGATCGTCCGGCTCCAGCCGGCCGACATCAAGGACAAGCGCGAGCTGGAGTGGTCGCACGAAGGCGTCGTCGCGTACTCCAAGATCTGCACCCACGTGGGCTGCCCGATCTCCCTGTACGAGCAGCAGACGCACCACGTCCTCTGCCCGTGCCACCAGTCCACCTTCGACCTCTCCGACGGTGCCCGAGTGATCTTCGGCCCGGCCGGTCACGCGCTGCCGCAGCTGCGCATCGGCGTGAACGAGGAGGGCTACCTCGAGGCGCTCGGCGACTTCGAAGAGCCCGTCGGTCCTGCCTTCTGGGAGCGCGGATGAGCACCGAGAACAACACGTCGCCAGCGGCGTCGGCCGCGTCGGCCGACAGCCGCAAGAAAGCGCCCGCCGGTGAGCGGGTCGCCGACTGGGCCGACGGCCGCCTGGGGATCTACTCCCTGGCCAAGGCCAACATGCGCAAGATCTTCCCGGACCACTGGTCCTTCATGCTCGGTGAGATCTGCCTCTACAGCTTCATCATCATCATCCTCACGGGTGTGTATCTGACGCTGTTCTTCCACCCGTCGATGAACGAGGTGGAGTACCACGGCAGCTACGTGCCCCTGCAGGGCCAGCTGATGTCCGAGGCGTTCAACTCGACCATGCACATCTCCTTCGATGTGCGCGGTGGTCTGCTGATCCGGCAGATCCACCACTGGGCGGCGCTGATCTTCCTCGCCGGCATGTTCGTGCACATGATGCGCGTGTTCTTCACCGGCGCGTTCCGCAAGCCGCGTGAGGTCAACTGGCTGTTCGGCTTCCTGCTGTTCGTCCTCGGCATGTTCACCGGCTTCACCGGTTACTCGCTCCCGGACGACCTGCTCTCCGGCACCGGTGTCCGCTTCATGCAGGGCGCGATCCTGTCGGTGCCGATCGTCGGCACGTACATCTCGATGTTCCTGTTCGGCGGCGAGTTCCCCGGCGGCGACTTCGTGGCCCGGTTCTACTCGGTCCACATCCTGCTGCTGCCGGGCATCATGCTCGGCCTCGTGGTGGCGCACCTGATCCTGGTCTTCTACCACAAGCACACGCAGTTCGCGGGCCCCGGCAAGACCAACAAGAACGTCGTCGGCATGCCGCTGCTCCCGGTCTACATGGCCAAGGCCGGAGGCTTCTTCTTCCTGGTCTTCGGCATCATCGCGGCCATCGCGGCGATCGCCTCGATCAACCCGATCTGGGCGCTCGGCCCGTACCGCCCGGACCAGGTGTCCACCGGCGCCCAGCCCGACTGGTACATGGGCTTCGCCGAGGGTCTGATCCGTGTCATGCCGGGCTGGGAGATCAACCTCTGGGGCCACACGCTGGTCCTGGGCGTGTTCATCCCGCTGATCATCTTCCCGCTGGTCCTGGTGGCCATCGCGGTCTACCCGTTCATCGAGTCCTGGGTCACCGGCGACAAGCGCGAGCACCACATCCTGGACCGCCCGCGCAACGCCCCGACCCGTACCGCCTTCGGTGTCGCCTGGATCACCGCGTACATGGTGATGCTGGTCGGTGGTGGAAACGACCTGTGGGCCACGCACTTCCACCTGTCGCTGAACGCCATCACCTGGTTCGTCCGGATCTTCTTCTTCGTCGGACCGGTCATCGCGTTCGTCGTCACCAAGCGGATCTGCCTGGGCCTCCAGCGGCGCGACAAGGACAAGGTGCTTCACGGGCGCGAGTCCGGCATCATCAAGCGCCTGCCGCACGGCGAGTTCATCGAAGTGCACGAGCCGCTCGACCAGGAGAAGCTGCACACCCTCACCGCGCACGAGCAGTACAAGCCGGTCGAGATCGGCCCGACGGTCGACGAGAACGGCGTGGAGCGCAAGGTGAAGGGCGCGCAGAAGCTGCGGGCCAAGCTGTCCGAGGGCATGTACGGCGAGGACAGCCAGATCCCCAAGCCCACGGTCGAGGAGTACAAGGAGATCACCAGCGGTCACGGCCACCACTGATCGCCTTCTGAGCTGACGCTCCGACCTCACGGTCGCCACGGCAAGAGCCCCGTCCAGTGCATGGACGGGGCTCTTTGCCGTGCCCGGGGCTGGATAGGGTGGACCCACCCCAAGTGCTTGGGATGTCTTCGTCTACGAACCCAGGAGCGGCCATGAGCGCTGTGACCCCCGCAGGAGGCGACACCGCGGCGGCCCGTTCCTGGCCCGACGTGCTGAACGGACTGCTCGAAGGGCGCGACCAGAGCGCCGACGACACGGCCTGGGCGATGGACCGCATCATGCGCGGCGAGGCGTCGGACGCGCAGATCGCCGCCTTCGCGGTGGCCCTGCGCGCCAAGGGCGAGACCGTGGAGGAGATCACCGGTCTGGTACGGGCGATGTACGCGCACGCCCATGTGATCGACGTGCCGGGCCCGACCGTCGACATCGTCGGCACCGGCGGCGACGGCGCCAAGACCGTGAACATCTCCACCATGTCCGCGATCGTCGTCGCCGGGACCGGCGCGAAGGTCGTCAAGCACGGCAACCGCGCGGCGTCCAGCGCGTCCGGGGCCTCCGACGTCCTGGAGAAGCTCGGCGTCAACCTGGAGCTGACGCCGGAGCGGGTGCGGCAGGTCGCGGACGAGGCCGGCATCACCTTCTGCTTCGCGGTGAAGTTCCACCCCGCGCTGCGGCACGTCGCGCCCGCGCGGCGCGAGCTGGGCATCCGGACGACGTTCAACTTCCTCGGCCCGCTCACCAACCCCGCCCGGGTGCGGGCGCAGGCCACCGGCGTGGCCGACACGCGGATGGCGCCGATCCTCGCCGGCGTCCTCGCCGAGCGCGGCTCGTCGGCGCTCGTCTTCCGCGGCGACGACGGCCTCGACGAGCTCACCACGACGGCCACGTCCCGGGTGTGGGTGGTACGCGAAGGGGGCGTCCGCGAGGAGGCCTTCGACCCGCGGGACGTCGGCATCGGCCTGGTCCCGGTCGAGGCGCTGCGGGGCGCCGACGCCTCGTACAACGCGGAGGTCGCGCGGCGGCTCCTCGACGGGGAGACCGGACCGGTGCGGGACGCGGTGCTGCTGAACGCGGCGGCGGCGCTCGTCGCCCTGGAGCCGGGCGACGCCACTCTGGTGGCGCAGCTCAAGGCCGGCATGGCGAAGGCCGCGGAGTCGATCGACTCGGGCGCGGCGCGGGCCGCGCTCGCGCGCTGGGTCGCGGCCAGCAACCGCTGAGCGCCCTTCGGGTGTGGCGCACACCGCAGTCCGGATCCTGGACTGCGGTGTTGCGCCTTGAAGATCGTGTGGCAAGATGCTGCGCAGGTCATGAGTAACAGCGACTACGGCCCCGGCCCGCTGTTCGGCAACCCTCCGTCCGTGGCGGGGTGCCCCGGGTGAAGACCAGGCGGTGGACAGCAAGGTTCACCGCAAGCGCGGACCCCTCGCGTCACCAGGGGTCCTGGTCGTCGAGGGAGCAGTCTCGTGAGCCAGCGAATGCGATAGGGCCTCGGGCCCCGTTTCCGTACCCCCTTTCACCCTTTCTCTCCTGTGCCGTCGACCGGTCCTGACGGGTTCCGTCGACCGAGGTCCGGCGCAGCGATGTCGCTTGCCTTCTACGGGAGTTCGCCATGCCTGCCACCACCGCTGTCACCGAGTCCGCCGCGAAGTCCGCCGAGTCCGCCGACCCCTGCTGCGCCGAGCCGCTGCCCGTGCTCGGCCGTGATGTCACCGTCCCCCTCGTCACCGGCGGCGAGGTGACGTACGCCGCGCTCGACTACGCGGCCAGCGCGCCGGCCCTGCAGCGGGTGTGGGACGACGTGGCCGCGTACGCGCCGTACTACGGCAGCGTGCACCGCGGCGCCGGATATCTGTCGCAGCTGTCCACCGACCTCTTCGAGAACTCGCGGCAGGCCGTCGCGGAGTTCCTCGACTGCCGGGACGGGGACCAGGTGATCTTCACTCGGTCCACCACCGACTCGCTCAACCTGCTCGCCGCCGTCGTCCCCGCCGACTGCCAGGTCTTCGTCTTCGAGACCGAGCACCACGCCTCGCTCCTTCCGTGGCGCGACGCCCGCGTCACCTACCTGAACGCCCCCCGCACCCACGAGGAAGCCGTCCGGACCCTGGAGCGCGCCCTCGCCGACCGCGAGCCCTACGGTCCCGCCCTGGTGTGCGTGACCGGCGCGTCGAACGTGACGGGCGAGCTGTGGCCGGTGCGCGAGCTGGCCGCCGCCGCGCACGCGCACGGCGCCCGGATCGTCCTCGACGCCGCCCAGCTCGCGCCCCACCACCCCGTCTCCGTACGGGAGTTGGACGTCGACTGGGTCGCCTTCTCCGGGCACAAGCTGTACGCGCCGTTCGGCTCCGGCGTGCTCGCCGGGCGGGCCGACTGGCTGCGCGGCGCCGAGCCCTACCTCGCGGGCGGCGGCGCCTCGCGGAAGGTGACGCGGCGCACCGACGGGGGAGTGGACGTCGAGTGGCACGACTCGGCGGCGCGGCACGAGGCCGGCTCGCCCAACGTCATCGGGGTCTACTCCATCGCCTCCGCCTGCAAGGCCCTGCGGGACGCCGGGTTCGACGCGCTCGTCGAGCGCGAGCGGCACCTGATCCGCGCGGTGCGGGACGGGCTCGCCGAGGTGCCGCAGGTGCGGGTGCTCTCGCTGTTCGGGGACGACGCGCCGCGCGTGGGCGTCATCTCGTTCGTCGTGGACGGGTGGAACAGCTCGCACTTCGCGGCCGCGCTGTCCGCCGAGTACGGGATCGGCGTGCGCGACGGGCTCTTCTGTGCGCACCCGCTGGTGCGCACCCTGCTCGGCAGCGAGCCCGACGAGCCCGGCGAGTGCGGCGCCCCGGAGGCCGCGCCCGGCGAACGGTCGCTCAACGCCATCCGGGTGAGCTTCGGCGCGGGCACCCCCGACGAGCACGTGGAGCGGTTCGTACGGGCCGTCAAGGAGCTCGTCGCCGACGGTGCGCGGTGGAACTACCGTACGGAGGACGGGCGTTGCGTGCCGGACACCGCCGCCTGATCCGCCGCGTGACCCTCTGCCGGGGCCGGGAGGCGTGAGCCGAGCTGGATCATCCTGAGCGCCCGTTCGGTCGCGTCGGTGAGGAACTCGGCCCCGCGGCCCAGGGCCTCCGTCAGCGACACCGGTGCGGGCAGGATGGCGCTGTACGCGTCCACGCCCTCCGCCCGCACCAGGTGCGCGCCCTCGCCGATGGTGCCCGCGAGCGCCAGGACCGGGCGGCCGGACCGCTTGGCACGGCGGGCCACTTCGGCCGGGACCTTGCCGCGGGGCGTCTGGTGGTCGAGGGCGCCCTCGGCGGTGACGACCAGGTCGGCGCGGGCGAGCCGGGCGTCCAGGTCGACCTGGTCCAGGAACACGTCGAAGCGCGGGAGCAGCCGGCCCCCGAGCGCTGCGAGGCCCGCGCCGAGGCCGCCGGACGCGCCGGTGCCGGGGCCCCGGAAGAGGTCGACGCTGAGGCCCAGGTCCCGGGTCAGGATGTACGCCCAGTGTTCGAGGCCCGCCGCGAGCTCCTCCACCTGGGTCGGGGTCGCGCCCTTCTGCGGGCCGAAGACGCGGGCCACGCCGTGCTCGCCGCACAGGACGTTGTGCGGGTTGCAGGCGACGAGGAGCTCGGTCGCGGCCAGGCGCGGGTCGAGGTGGGTCGCGTCGATGTGGTGCAGACGCGACAACTCCCGGCCGCCGCGCGGGAGTTCCCACCCGTCGCCGTCCAGGAGCCGGACGCCGAGGGCCTGGAGGGCGCCGGCGCCGCCGTCCGACGTACCGGAGTCGCCGCAGCCGACGAGCACGCGGCGCGCGCCCGTGTCGAGCGCGGCCCGGATCAGCTCACCCACGCCGTACGTCGTGGTGGCCCCCGGGTCGCGCAGGTCCCGCGGCACCAGGCCGAGCCCCGCCGCCGCGGCCATCTCGACGACGGCGGTGCGGCCGGAGTCGAGCAGCGCGAAGTGGGTGCCGATGCGCTCGCCGACCGGGCCGGTCGCGGGCAGCGCGACGAGCCGCCCGCCGGGGGTCGTGGCGAGCGCCTTGGCGGTGCCTTCGCCGCCGTCCACCAGCGGGATCAGGTCGACCACGGCGTCGGGCACGACGCGGCGCACGCCGACGGCAATGGCCTCGGCGGCGGCCTGCGCGGACAGGGACTCCTTGAAGCCGCTGGGGGCGATGGCTACTTGGGTCAGGGGCATGGGGGGCTCCTTGGTGGGGGACGGGTGTTGGGCGGGGTGAGGGGTGAGGGGTGAGGGGTGAGGGGTGATGGGCGGGGTGAGAGGGGCCCTCACCGCGACACCGGCACGCCCAGCAGCGGCCACACCGCCACCGCGAACAGCAGGACGAGCGCCGCCGTCAGGGGGGCCAGGACGGCGGAGAGGCGGAGGAGGTCGCGGGAGGTGTAGGTGGGGACGCCGGGGATCTCGGCGAAGAGGGTCACCGGCTTCGCCGACGCGGGCAGGGTGTGGCAGAAGCCCGCGGCCGCCGTGGACGCGAGGGCCGCCGCGACCGGGTTCACGCCGGAGCTCACGGCCGCGGCCACCACCAGGGGGACCAGGACGGACGAGCGGGCCGAGCGGGACTGCAGGACGAGGTGGGCCGCCGTGCTGAGCGCGATCACGGCGGCCAGGAACAGCCAGGGCGGCAGGTCGGCCGGCAGGCCCGACACCAGCCACCGCGCCGCGCCCGACTCGGCGAGCGCGACGCCCATCGCCATCGTCGCCGCCATGAACAGGAGCAGCGACCACGGCACGGTCTTCAGGGCGTCCTTGAGCCGTACGGTGCCGAGCGCGGGCGACGCCGCCACTACCGCGCCGATCAGCGCGACCACGGCGGGCGGCACGTGGTGCAGCGGTTCGCTGCACCACAGGGCGACGACCGTGGCGAGGAGCAGTGCGCAGCGCGTCTCGGCGGGGTTCCAGGGGCCGGTGACGCGATGGCCGGGGTCCTCCAGGTGTTCCTGGATCCGGTCGGCGGTGAGGGCGACGGGGGCCGTGCGGTCGGCGCGGCGGGTCGTCGTCAGGAGTACGGTCTCGGCGGCGAGATGGGACGACGCGATCGCCAGCGGCAGCCCGAGCAGCAGCCACTGCGCGAAGCCGATCTCGTCCCCGGTGCTCTCCCACAGGACGGACACCGTGATCAGATGCGCGCCCGCGCCGATCAGGGTCGCGACCGCGGACAGCAGGATCACGGTGGGGAACAGCAGCGCCAGCATCACGACCAGTCGTCTCCGGTCGGCGAGCGCCTTGGCGAGCGCGAGGAAGACGGGCAGCGCGAGGGCGGCGCGGCCGGACGTGGCGGGCACCGCGAAGGCCGTGACGACGAGCGCGGCGGTCGTCAGATGCGTCAGCTGCCGTACGGTGCGCGCCCCGCCGACCAGGAACGCCGCCGCACGCCCCGCGAGCCCGCTGCGCGCGACGGCGGCCGCGAGGACGAACGCGCAGATCAGCAGCCACACCGTGTCGTCCCCGAGCGTGCCGAAGAGGGTGTCGCTGCTGATGACGCCGGTGGCGGTGAGCGCGAGCCCGGCGCCGAGCGCGATGTACGTGTCGTCGATCGGCGTGCCGATCCAGGCGCAGGTCGCGAGCGCGAACACGCAGAGGGTGAGCCGGGCGTCGCCGCCGAGGCCCGGGAAGTTGCCGGGGACGGCGAGCAGCGCGCACAGGCTCAGCGCCGCGCAGAGCAGGACCGTCTGCCGCAGGGTCAGTGTCACCCGAGCAAGGGTTCAGGCGCGCGGTGAGCCCTCAATGAGCCGCACATGAAGGAAACTTCACGCGGGCAGGCGGTAGCCCATGCCCCGTACCGTCTCCAGGCGGTCCGCGCCCAGCTTCTTGCGCAGCGCCCGTACGTACACGTCCACGATGTTCGACCCCGGATCGAAGTCGTACCCCCACACGTGCGACAGGATCTGCTCGCGCGACAGGACCTGCCCCGGGTGCCGCAGGAACAGTTCGAGGAGCACGAACTCACGCGCCGTCAGATCCACCGTGCGCTCACCGGAACGGGCCCGGCGCGTACGGAGGTCGAGGGTCACCTCTCCGGCGCGCAGGACCGTCACCTCGGGTGCCCGCGCCGCCGTGCGCAGCCGGAGCCGTACCCGCGCGAGCAGCTCCTCGAAGCGGAACGGCTTCGTCATCCAGTCGTCGGCGCCGCCTTCGAGGCCCGCGACCGTGTCGCGCACCGAATCCCGCGCGGTGAGCACGATCACCGGCGCCGAAACCCGGGCCTCGCGCAGCCCCCGCAGGACCGTGAACCCGTCCCGGCCCGGCAGGCCGATGTCCAGCAGGATCAGGTCGAAGCCGCCGGTGAGGGCGTAGTCGTACGCCGCGTCGCCGTCGGCCACGATCGTGGTCGTGAAGCCGTTTGCGCGCAGGCCCTTGTCGACGAACGAGGCGATGCGCTCCTCGTCCTCGACGATCAGAATGCGGTTCACGTCTGCTGGTCCTCCAGGACGAGTACGAAGGTGGCGCCGCCGCCCTCGGTGGTGCGCAGGCACGCGTCGCCGCGGTGGCCGCGGGCGATGGCGCGGACGATGGACAGGCCGAGGCCCGCGCCGCTGGTGCGGGCGCCGCGGCGGGCCGTGCCGCGCCGGAAGCGTTCGAAGATGACCTCGGCGTCCTGCTCCTGGACGCCGGGGCCGCTGTCGGCGACGTACAGCTCGATGCCCGCCGCCGTGTCGCGGGAGCCGATGCGGATGCGCCGGCCGGGGGTGGTGTGCTGGACGGCGTTCTGGGCGAGCTGGACCATGGCCTGGGTGATGCGCTGCGGATCGAGGACGGCCTCGCGGTCGGCGACCTCGGCGAGCTCCCAGCGGCGGTCGCCGAGCGCCCGGGCCTTGACGAAGACGTCGGCGGTGAGCTCGGCGAGCTGCACCGGCTCCGGCGTGATGAAGTCGGGGCGCTCGGCCTTGGCGAGCAGGAGCAGGTCCTCGACGATGCGGCTCATCCGGTCGAGCTCGTCGGTGACGAGGCGGACGGTCTCCTCGCGCTCCGCCGGGTCGTCGCCCATCAGCTCCAGATGGCCGCGCACGATGGTGATGGGGGTGCGCAGCTCGTGCCCGGCGTCGTCGACGAACTCGCGCTGCGCGGCGAAGGCCCGCTCCAGGCGGTCCAGCATGCCGTTGAAGGTCTCGGCGAGCGCGGCGATGTCGTCGTGCCCGCGCACCGGGATGCGCCGCGTCAGGTCCTGCTCGGTGAGCTGGGCGGCGGCGGTGCGGACGAGGCGTACGGGCTTGAGGATGCGCCCGGCCACGGCCCATCCGATGCCCGTGGTCATCAGGAGCGCCACGCCGGAGATGACGAGCAGGATGCGGAACACGCCGTCCGCCTTGGCCTGTTCGGCCGCCGGGTGGAAGGCGACGACGAACGCCGCGTCCGGCTCGTCGCCGTGCCGCGCCACCTCGACCTTCGCCCAGCGCAGCTCGCCGGACGGCCGGTCGAGGGCGCCGGTGGAGCCGTCCGCCGCGAAGATCTTCCGGCGGGCCTCCGCGTCGCCGTGCAGCGGGTGGCGTACGGAGATCTCGCGCGCCTGGGTGAGCTTGGCGGGGTCCTGGCCGGGGCGGTCCACGAGGCCGACGAGCTCCTCGTCGGGGTCCGCGTACTGCCGCTCGAGGAAGACTTCGAGGAGGCGGCTCGGGTCGGTGAAGCGCTCGCCGGTCTTCGGGTCGACGCCCTGGTCGACGAAGTTGGTGAACTCGCCGGTCTCCTGCGTGAGGAGGCGGCTGACGCGGTGGTCGACGTCGCGCAGCAGGATCGAGCGGGTGGTCGCGGCGACCGCGGCGAGCGCGACCGCCATCACCAGGAGCAGCCACAGCAGGATGCGGACGCGCGCCGAGACGCGGCGACGGGCGGCCGTCCCGGGCTCAGCCGTCGTCGCCGGGTCCGTCGTCGCTGCCGTCGGCACCGTCGTCCTGGCCGTCGTCCCCGTCGTCGTCACCTGAGCCACCTGTGCTCCCTGAGCCACCTGTGCCCCCTGTGCCGCCCGTGCCCGCCGTGCTCCCCGTACCCGCCGTGCTCCCCGTGCCGCCCGTCCCGTCCTTGCCGCCGTCCGCCGAGCCGTCGTCGACCGGGGGCCGGGAGACGACCTGGTCGCTCGGCGTGGGCCGGGGCGTGTCGGGCGTGGCCGACGGGGAGCCGCTGTCCAGCTCCACCTTGGGCGGGACCTTGGGGGACGAGGGGCTGTCGGTGAGGGCGTAGCTCGTCACGGCGATGCCGAGGGGGATCGCCACGACGGCGGCCAGGGCCGCCATGCGCTGGGAGAAGACCATGGCAGCGATGGTGTGCGGCGCACCGCGTCAGCAGGATGAGCCGCAGATGAAGAAACCCTCATCCAGGGCCCGGAGCAGTCGGCTAGGAGTCCAGGCCGATCGCGAACGCCGCCTCCAGGTCGTGCTGCGAGTACGTGCGGAACGCCACGTGCGTGTCCGTCGCCTCCACGCCGGGGATCTTGCTGATCCGGCCGGGGATGATGTCCGCGAGGTCGTCGTGGCGGGCGACGCGGACCATGGCGATCAGGTCGTACGTGCCGGTCACGGAGAAGACCTCGCTGACGGCGTCGAGGGCGGCGATCGACTCGGCGATCTCCGGGATCCGGTCCACGCTGGTCTTGATGAGCACGATCGCGGTGATCACGGCTGGCTGTCTCCCTCGGTGGCCGTTCCTGGTCTCTTCACTCTAGCCGGACGCCCGTACCACCCCCAGGCGGCGACGAACCCCAGCGAGAAGCCCACGAGGTGCGCCAGATACGCCACTCCGGGCCCTTGCCTCTCCTGCCCCGCGGCCACCCACTGCAGCGCCACCCAGAACGGCAGCACCACCCAGGCGGGAAACCGCAGCGGCAGGAAGAACAGGAACGGAAAGAGGCTGGTGACGCGCGCCTTCGGGAAGAGATGGAGAAAGGCGCCGAGCACGGCGGAGATGGCGCCCGAAGCGCCGACGAGGGTCTGCCCGGACCCGGCGTGCGCGATCGCGTACCCGAGCAGGGCGAGCGCGCCGCAGCCGAGAGTGAAGAGCCCGTACTGGAGGTGGCCCATGCGTTCCTCGACCATCACCCCGAACACGTACAGAAAGAGCATGTTGCCGAGCAGATGCAGCCAGCTGCCGTGCACGAAGAGCGCCGTCACGAGGGTGAGCGCCGCCCGCGGCTTGCCGCTGAGGAGTTCGACGGGTACGACTCCCCAGCGCTCGAAGTAGGCCCGCTGGGCGGGGATGAGCGCCTCGCCGCCGCCGTACGCGGGGTTCAGGCCGGAGACCGGCGAGACCAGGAAGACCAGACAGCACGCGGCGATCAGCGCGTACGTCACCGGAGCGGCCTGTCTCCGCACCAGCCGGCCCGCCGCCGTACCCCAAGTGTCGATCACGTACAGATCATGACAGAACAGAATGAATCGGCGCCCTCCTCGTGCCTCCCGCACCGGCCGTGGGCGTCTCCTCGCGCTCTGCGCACAGGCGTCCTTACGCAGGCCTTAGGGTTACGGGAAATACGCACCAGGTCCCCCGAAGGAAAGCGAACGTCACGATGACGGTTCCCCTGCCGACCGACACCACCCGATGGCGCTGCACCCTCTGTGGCAACCTGACGCGCTTCGACGTGACCCGGTCGTCGAAGGTCGTCGAGTATGTGCACCTCGACCTGGCCGGTGAGCCCAAGGTCGAGGAACGCGAGGTGGTCAGTGAGACCATCGAGTCGGTCCGCTGCCGCTGGTGCAACGCGGTGGACCAGGTGGAACTCGTGGACAGGCCCGGGGCCGGCTCCTGAGGGAGCGGGCCCCGCACAGCTAGTGGGGTGACCGATGGTGGAGAGCGCGGGCGGAACGCCGGATGACGGCGCCGCTGAGGTGCTCGACCGTCCGCTGCCCGACGGCGTGCGGCGGGCGGTCGTACAGATCGTGTCGGACGGCTTCGGCGGTCTCACGGTCGCGGAACTGCCGTCGCAGCTGCGGCAGTACGCGCGCTTCACGCCCAGCAGGCGCGTGAAGTTCGCGGGCAACGCGATGGCCGCGGCCCTGGAGAGCGACCCGCTGTTCCGCCAGCGCATCGGCGAGCGCCTGCGCGAGGCGCAGCCCGAGCTGACCGCGGCCCTGGACGCGGGCACGCCGCCGCCCGCCGCGGACCCGCTGGACGTGGCGGCCGCCGCCTACGTCCTGCGCCCCACCGGCTGGGTGAAGCTCGTGACCGCCGCGGGCGAGGAGGCCCAGCGGGCCGACGCCGAGCGCGCCGACGAGGAGACCCGGGCCGAACTGGAGCGGCTCCGCGCCGAGCTCGCCTCCGCCCGGGCCCAGACCAAGACCGAGACCGAGCGTCTGCGCGGCGAGCTCGACGCGGCCAAGAAGGACGCCGAATCGATGCACCGCAAGCTGCGCGCGGCGCTCAGCGACGTCAAGCGCGGCGAGGCGGCGCTGCGCAAGGCCGCCGCCGACGCCGACGCCCTGCGCTCCGAGGGGCAGGCGCAGCTGTCCGCGGCCGAGAGCGAGGTGCGGCGCCTGAAGTCGCGGCTCGGCGAGGCCGAGTCGGCCCTCGAAGCCACCCGCAGGGCCGCGCGCGAGGGCCGCAGCGTCGAGGACATGCGGGTGCGCCTGCTGCTCGACACGGTGCTCGACGCCGCCCAGGGGCTGCGCCGCGAACTCGCCCTGCCGCCGGTCTCCGTGCGGCCCGCCGAGACCGTCGACGCGGTCGAGCCGGGGCGGATGACGCCCAAGGACATCGCGGCCCGCGCCCTGTCCGAGAACGACCCGGCCGTCCTCGACCAGCTCCTCGCCCTGCCCCAGGCGCATCTGGTCGTCGACGGCTACAACGTCACCAAGACCGGCTATCCGACGATGCCCCTGGAGAAGCAGCGGCTCCGCCTGCTCGGCTCGCTCTCCCAGCTGGCGCTGCAGAGCGGGGCCGAGGTCACCTGCGTCTTCGACGGGGCCGAGCTCGCCGCGCCGGTGCTGCTCGCGCCGCCGCGCGGGGTGCGGGTCCTCTTCTCGAAGCCGGGCGTGACGGCGGACGAGCTGATCCGTCAGCTGGTGCGCGCCGAGCCTCCGGGGCGGCCCGTGATCGTCGTGTCGACCGACCGCGAGGTGGCCGACGGCATCGCGAAGGCGGGGGCGCGGCCGGTGGCGTCCGTGGTGCTCCTGAAGCGGCTTTCGCGCGGCTAGTCGGCTTTGGCGAGACTGGTCGGCGTACGCAACTCCCGCTCCCTATGACCGAATTGGTCCGTTGTTGCGCGCGACGGAGCGTCAAGTAGTCGTTACGGGCCGTCTATTCTCCGTAAAGAAAACGCTCGACGACCGACTTTTTCATGGTCAGGATTTGATCTGATCACACCGGTGTCACTAGGGTCGCGCGGAGACCTCCGCTCTGTTGATCACTCATCGAAGGAGCCGCCTTCGTGGCTTCCCACCGCCGTCCCAAGCAGCCCAACCGCGCGCGCGTGACCGTGCTCACCGCGACCGCCGCCGCTGCCGTGGCCCTCACCTCGCAGGCGGCGAACGCCGCGCCGAGCGAGAAGCCGAGCAAGGACGAGGTCAAGTCCAAGGTCGACAAGCTCTACGAAGAGGCCGAGAAGGCGACCGAGAAGTACAACGGCGCCAAGGAGAAGCAGCAGAAGCTGGAGAAGGAGGTGGACCGCCTCCAGGACAAGGTCGCCCGCGGCCAGGACGACCTCAACGAGCTGCGCAGCGGCGTCGGTTCGCTCGCCAGCGCCCAGTACCGCTCCGGCGGCATCGACCCCTCCCTGCAGCTCTTCCTCTCCTCCGACCCGGACACCTACCTCGACAAGGCCTCCGCGCTCGACCAGCTGTCCACCAAGCAGGCCGAGGCCCTGAAGAAGATCCAGGGCAAGCAGCGCACCCTCGCGCAGCAGCGCAAGGAGGCCGCCGACAAGCTGAAGGACCTCGCCACCACGCGCGAGGAGCTCGGCAAGAAGAAGCGCGAGGTCCAGGGCAAGCTCGGCGAGGCGCAGCGGCTGCTCAACTCGCTGTCCGCCAAGGAGCGCGCGGCCCTGAAGGCCAAGGAGGACCGCGCGAGCCGCTCCTCCGAGCGCAAGGCCATGGACGCGCCCAAGACCGAGGCCCCCAAGGGCGGCGCCGCCAAGGGCTCGGGCCGCACGATGTCGGCGTACGCCGCCGCGCAGAGCAAGATAGGTTCGCCCTACGTCTACGGCGCGAGCGGCCCGAGCTCCTTCGACTGCTCCGGCCTCACCTCCTGGGCCTACGCCCAGGCCGGGATGACCATCCCGCGGACCTCGCAGGCCCAGGCCAACTACGGCACGCGCATCGCGTCGCAGAGCGACCTCAAGGTCGGCGACCTGGTCATCTTCTACGGCGACCTGCACCACGTCGGCTTCTACGCGGGCAACGGCCAGGTCCTGCACGCCCCGCGCTCCGGCACGGTCGTCCGGTACGAGTCGATCAACAACATGCCGTTCCAGTTCGGCGTCCGCATCTGACGCTGACCGGTGCTGGCTGATGCCACCCCGGCCCGGTGTCCCCGGCGCTTGACCGCGCCGTCCGATCGGGCGAATTCCGTCACCTTCCGCTGACCCCGCGCCCCGCCGATGACCTGCGTCAGAGGCGGGGCGTCACCGTGCGTAGGCACCGAGGGTCTTTGGCCGCGACGTGATCGCGCGGCTACTGTCGCGCGCGTTCCCCGACATCCGGGGCGACGCCCCGCCCCGTGCGGGGAACCTTCAGCGGAAGGGAGAGCGGCTTCTCGTGGGGTCCCATCGCCGTTTCGCAGCAACCGGCCTCGACCGGAGCGCGCGCACCGCCACCGTCACCGTGCTGTCCGCGGCGGCCACCGCGGCCGCGGCCCTCGCGTCGCCCGCGGGCGCCGCACCCCATGACACACCGGGCACACCGGCCACCACCAAGGCCAAGGTGGACCGCCTCTACGAACAGGCCGAGCAGGCGACGGAGGCGTACAACAAGGCGGACGAGCGGGCCGGCACCCTGCGCCGGCAGGTCGAGCGCGCCAAGGACAAGGTCGCCCGCGGGCAGGAGCGCATCAACGCGATGCGCGGCGCCCTCGGCTCGCTCGCCGGGGCCCAGTACCGCTCGGGCGGCATCGACCCCGCGCTCGCCCTGATGCTCTCCTCCGACCCGGACGCCTATCTGGACAAGGCCGCCGCGCTCGACCGCATCAGCGCCCGGCAGTCCGGCGAGCTCAGCAAGCTCCAGCGGGCCCAGCGCGCCCTCGCCCAGGAGCGCGCCGAGGCCACCCGCAAGCTCGCCGAGCTGGAGAAGAGCCGCAGGACGGTGGCCCGCCACAAGCGCACCGTCGAGGACAAGCTGGCCAGGGCGAGGCGGCTGCTCAACTCCCTGTCGGCGACCGCCCGCGCGGAGTACGACAGGTCGTCGCGCTCGGACCGCGCCGACCTGCCGGACCCGCCGAGCGGGGGCGCGCCCGCCTCCTCGCGCGCGGCCGCGGCGATCGCGGCGGCCAGGTCGGCGGTCGGCAAGCCGTACGTGTGGGGCGCCAACGGGCCCTCCGGCTTCGACTGTTCGGGCCTGACGCAGTGGAGCTACGCGCAGGCGGGCGTGGGCCTGCCGCGCACCTCGCAGGCCCAGCGGCACGCGGGGCGGCAGGTGCCGCTCGCCCAGGCACAGCCCGGCGACCTCGTCACGTACCGCGACGACGCCAGCCACGTCGGGATGTACATGGGCAACGGCCAGGTGGTGCACGCGCCGTACCCGGGCGCGGCGGTGCGCTACGACCCGGTGGGGATGATGCCGGTCTCGTCCGTGACGCGCGTCTGACCGCCCGTGCCGCGCCGGTGAGGTGACGCGAATCCGAGGGCGACCCGCCGCCGGTCGCGGGGAGCGGCTCCCGTCCCCGTACGATCGGGAACGTGGCTGGTCGACGGCGCGGGCGCGGCATCGGGGCGGTGGGTCTCACTCTCGCCGTGCTCGCTTCCGCCGTGCTCGCGGGCTGCGGCGGCGGCACGTCCGGCGCCGACGCCGCGCCCGACGACGTACGGCGGCTCCTTGAGCGGCGCGCCGACGCGGTCCTCGACCACGACGAGCGCGCCTACCGGGCGACGGGCGGGTCGGCCGCCGCGTACGACGGCCTGCGCGCGGTCCCGCTGACGTCCTGGACGTACCGCCTGAAGGACTTCGACCGCGACGGCACCCGGGCCACCGCCACCGCCGAACTGCGCTACCGCATCGCCGGCTACGACCGCGCCCCGCTCACCACGGACCGCGCCCTGACGCTCCAACGGCGCGACGGGCGCTGGTACGTGACCGCGGAGCGGCCCGCCGGGAAGGCCGCCGAACAGCTGTGGGACCAGGGCCGGGTCGACGCCGTGCGGGGCGCCCACAGCCTGGTGCTCGGCGTCGGCCGCGACCGCGCCGACCTGCGGCGCTACGCGAAGCTCGCCGACGCCGCGGTGCCCGCCGTGCGCAAGGCCTGGCCGCGGCGCTGGCCGGGCCGGGTCCTCGTGCTCGTGCCGAAGTCCCTCGACGGCATGGCGGACCTGCTCGGCGCGCCCGCGTCCGGCTACCAGGGCATCGCGGCCGTGACGACGGGCGAGGCGGGCCGCTCGGGGCGCGCGCCCGCGGACCGGATCATCATCAACCCGGAGGCGTACGGCGTCCTCGGCGCGTTCGGCAAGCAGGTCGTCCTCACGCACGAGACCACGCACGTCGCGACCCGCGCCCACACCTCGCGGGCCACTCCGCTCTGGCTCTCCGAGGGCTTCGCGGACTGGGTCGGCTACCGCGGCACCGACCGCACGCCGGACCAGGCCGCGCCGGAGCTGCGGCGCGCGGTCGCCGACGGGGCCCTGCCCGCCACGCTGCCCGAGGACGGGGACTTCGGCTTCAGCGGCGACGCGGGCCGCCTCGCGGAGGCGTACGAGAGCGCGTGGCTGGCCTGCCGGATGATCGCGGAGGAGTGGGGCGAGCGGAAGCTCGTCGCGTTCTACGCGGCGGTCGGCGGGCACGACGAGCGGGCGGGCGCGGTCGAGGACGCCCTGCGCGAGGTCCTCGACACGAGCCCCGAGGAGTTCACCGCGCGCTGGCGTGACTATCTGCGGCAGGAACTGGGCTGACGGGGACGGGCACGTCGTCGTGGCGCGGCGCCGGGGCGACCGTCTGCCGCCACAGGGTCCGGCAGGCGAGCACCGTCGCGGCCACGAGCAGCCCGTTGCGTACGAGGAGCAGCGCCACGCCCAGCGCGTCGCTCGCCACCACGTGCGAGAACCACACGGGGAACTCCAGGAACGTCACGAACGTGGCGACGAGGACCAGGCAGGCCGGAAGCACCATCCGGCTGCCGCGGACCGCCAGGCACACGGCGGCGATCCCCACGAGCCACACCATGTACTGGGGGCTGATCACCCGGCTCGTCGTCGTGAAAAGGAGCACGCCCGCGAACGCCGCGTCCGCGGGCGTGCCCGCCGACCAGACACGGGCCCGCACCCGCCACAGCAGCAGCCAGCCGAACGCGGCCACCGACAGCGCCTGCGCCGCGGTGCTCACCAGCGGTACGTACGGGCCGAGGAACTCCACCGAGCCGTAGTTGAGCTGCACCGTGCCCTCCCAGCCCAGCTGGCGCGCCCCGTGGAAGACGAGCGCGCCGAGGGACTCCACCTCCGTGCCCCGGTCCCGCTGGAACGTCAGGAACGCCAGGGCCCCCGGCATCGCCACCAGGAACACCAGCGCGCCCGCGCACACCGTGACCGCCGCCGCGCCCCAGGAGCGCCGGGTCGCGCGGCCGCGCGGGGCGCCGACGAGCAGCAGCACCGGCCAGACCTTCACCAGCGCGCCGAACCCGGCGAGCACCCCCGCCGCGCGGGCCCGGCGGGCCCCCGCGAGCAGGGCCGCGACGGCGAGCGCCGTCACCATCAGGTCGTAGCGGGCGTACGCGGTCGGCCCGAGCAGGGCCACGCCCGCCGTCCACACCCACGCGCCCCGCAGCGTCCTGCCCGGGCGGCAGCCCGCGTACAGGAGCAGCCCCGTCACCACCGCGTCGGCGAGCAGCGAGAGGAGGAAGAACGCGGCGGGATAGCTCAGGAACGGCAGCGCCCCCGGGCCGAGGATCGCGAGTGCCGCCGCGGGCGGGTACTGCCAGGTGACGTCGTCGAGCGGGAACGTGCCGGTGCGCAGGACCTCGTACCAGCCCTGGTAGATGACGGTGACGTCGCTGGTCACGTCCGGGCCCGGTGTGACGATCACGCGGAAGACGCAGAGCAGGAGCAGGGCCCTGGTCGCGCCCCAGACGGCCAGGATTCGCAGCTCACCCGTGCCCGCCATGTGCACCTCACCCGTTTTGTTGCGCTTTGTGTGGTTCGGTGAGTCATGATGCCGGGGGTGCCGGGGGTGGGGTGGGAGGCGGGGCCGGGCCCTGCCGGGGGCTCCCCAATCCCGCCCCTTCCCGAACTGGGGCTCCGCCCCAGACCCCGCTCCTCAA
>NZ_JBHYJH010000115.1:0-32567 GCF_042740445.1 Streptomyces sp. NPDC059003
CGAGCTCGCGGGTGATCTCGTCCATCGCGGCCGAGAGCACGTTCAGCATGGTCAGACGGGTCGCCGACTCCAGGGGGGCGGTGAGCCGCTCGGCCAGCTCGCGGGCATCGTCCCCGCCGGTTTCGGCGGCCACCGCCAGCTCGCGGCGGAGGGTGTCGACATACGGGGTGAGGTCCATGACGTCATTATGGCAGCACTAGATGCACGTGCAGGTGATGTGCCGCGGGGACAGCGGCCCCGAGAGCATCCGCGCCACCTGCGGAAACGCGCAGGGGATGGGCGGCCCGGGGCGGGGTGGTGCCATGCCTGCCCAGGCGCTGCGGGCGTGGGCCGCCGCGGGCGTGTGCAAGGGTGCCGGGCGACACCGGACGATGCGGGGCGACGCCCGGTGGCACCAAGCGGCGCCACCCGGCGTCGGACGAGGCCTCCGGCCCGGCGTCCCCGCGTCGGCTCACACCGGCGGCGCGACGAAGCAGCCGGGGTCGGGGTCGTTGAAGGACTCCTTGGCCACCAGCTCGTTCATGGGGTTGGCGGTGCCCCACTGGTCGGCGACCCGGGGATCCGCGAGGTCGTAGACGTGCGGGTGCCAGGTGTCCTCGTCGAGCTGTTCCATCTCGGTGGTGTACTCCACGGTGTTGCCGTGCGGGTCGAGGAAGTACGTGAAGGTGTTGTCGCCCGCGAGGTGGCGGCCCGGGCCCCAGATCTTGCGGAAGCCCGCGCGCAGCACCCGGCCCGAGCCGCGCATGTACTCGTCGAGGCCGCGCATCTCGAACGACACGTGGTGCAGCGAGGTGTGCGGGCCGCGGGCGATCGCCATGGAGTGGTGCTGGCTGCTGATCCGCAGGAAGTGCATGATCTCGCCCTGGTGCGGCGAGCCCAGCGAGTCGGTCAGGCGGAAGCCGAGGTGGCGCTCGTACCACTGGCGGGTGCGGTGCAGGTCCGGCGAGTTGAGCACCACGTGCGAGAGCCGCACCGGAATGGACTCGCGCTCCTCGACGCGCCGGTGCGCCCGGGCGGCGACGTCGGCGGACACCTCGACGGTGCGGCCGTCGCCGTCGAAGAACCGGAAGCCGTAGCCGCCGCCAGGGGTGTCGAGCGCCCCCGGCCGCGTGACGAGACGGACGCCCCCGGCGAGCAGGCGCTCGGCGAGCGCGTCGACGTCGGCGGGCGACGCGGCGCCGTACGAGACCAGGTCGAGGCGTTTCTCCTCGGCCTTGCGCAGCCGCACGACATACTGCTCCGGGGAGCCCTCGGCGGCCAGGAAGGAGATCCCGGAGTCCTCCGCGACCTTCGTCAGGCCCCACACGCCCGCGTAGAAGTCGAGCTGCTTGTCGTAGTCGGGCACGGCGAGGTCGACGTGCCGCAGATGGGTGAGCGGACGGGCGGTCGCCGGGGTGCCGTCGGAGGCGGTCGCGGAGGTGTCTGCGGAGGCGGTCACGGGCGCTCCTTCAAGGTGGTGAGGGTGCGGGTCATCAGGCCGTGGATGTCGGCGTCGCGCTCGTCGTCGAGGAGCCACCGCCCGATGCGGACCGAGGCGTCGACGGCCGTGCGCACCCGGAACATCCGGCGGTCGCGGTAGTCGGTGAGGAGGCGCTCGTCCCAGTCGGCGCGGGTCGTGAGCAGTTCGGCGAGGACCAGGGCGTCCTCCAGGGACATCGCGGCGCCCTGGGCGAGCGTCGGCGGGCAGCAGTGGGCGGCGTCCCCCACGAGCACGACCCGGCCGCGGTGCCAGGGACCCTCGACCAAGTGCCGGTCGAACCACGTGTAGTTGACCGTGCCCGGGTCCGTCAGGGACGCGCGGATCTCGGGCCAGGGGCCGCCGTACCCCTCGGTGAGGGTGCGGACCTCGGCGGCGTACGCGGCCGGGTCGAGCGTGGCGCGGTCACGGGCCCGCTCGACCAGGTACACGTACAGCGAGTCGGGTCCCGTCGGGCAGTACCCGGCGATGAAGCAGCGGCCGCCGTACGTCACTTCGGTGCGGCGCACGGACGCGGGCCGGGCGGCCGGGGCGCGCCACACGCCCATGCCGGTGGGTTCGGGCCGGTCGGTGATGCCGATGCGGGCGCGGGTGCTGGAGTTCAGGCCGTCGGCGGCCACCACCAGGTCGTAGCGTCCCGTGGTGCCGTCGGAGAAGGAGACCTCGCCGCCTCGCGGGTCGAGCGCGGCGACCGTCGTGCCGAGGCGGACGTGGGCGCCGGAGGAGCGCACGGCGTCGATGAGCAGCTGCTGCAGGCGGGGCCGCCGCATGCCGACGGTCGCGGGCAGGTCGTCGCCGCCCGTGCGCAGGTCCTGCGTGGTGCCGAGCAGCGTGCCGTCCGCGGCGCGGACGCCGATGGAGTCGGAGGCGTAGCCCGACCGCCGGACGCCGTCCCAGACGCCGACCTCGCGCAGCACCCGCAGGGCGTTGCCCTGCAAGGTGATGCCGGATCCGGCGGTGGCGTTCCAGTCCGGCCTGGCCTCGACCAGGTCGACGGCGACGCCCGCCCGGCGCAGCAGGACGGCGAGGGCGTTCCCTGAGGTGCCGCCGCCGATGATCAGGACCTTGCGGGGGAGGGAGCCGATCACAGGGCCACCTCCGAGGCGCCGGACGCGGCGACGCACCGGGTGCGCTGCGCGCCGAGCCCGGTGATCGAGCCCTCCATGACGTCGCCGTCGCGCAGCAGCCTGCCCCAGTGCAGCCCGTTGCCCGCCGGACTGCCCGTCAGCAGCACGTCGCCGGGCAGGAGCCGGGCCGACTGCGACGCGTACGCGACCAGGCGCGCCACATCGAACAGCATGTCCTTCGTGGACTCGTCCTGCATGGTGGCGCCGTTGAGCTTCAGGGTGATCCGCAGGTCGCCGGGGTCGGTGACGAAGCCGGCGGGGACGAGGTAGGGGCCGAGCGGGGTGAAGCCCGGGGCGTTCTTGGCGCGCAGCCAGTCGGTGCCGATGGTGGGCAGGTCACGGCGGAAGACGGCCGCCCGGTCGGTGAGGTCGTTGGCGATCGTGTACCCGGCGACGTGCGCCAGCGCCTCCTCGGTGGACACGCGGTACGCGGGCCTGCCGATCACGGCCGCCAACTCCAGCTCCCAGTCCGGCTGTTCGCACCATCCGGGCAGGACCACGTCGTCGTACGGGCCGGTGAGCGCGCTCGGCAGTCCCGTGAACACGTACGGCAGGTCCTCGCGGGCGCGCCGGTCCATGAGCGCGGCGACCTCCGCCCGGGCCTCGTCGGCGGGGCGCGGGTCGTCGGGGGAGCGGTGGGCGAGCTCCAGGTCGATGACGTGCCGACGGTAGTTGGCGCCGGACTGGAAGAGCTGGCGGGGCGTGACCGGCGCGTGCACCCGGAGCTCCGCGAGCGGCGTCCCGGCGCGGCCCGTGGCGTCGGCGAGGGAGCGCAGGAGCGGCAGGGCCTCCTCCCAGACCTCCAGGATCGCGCGCAGGTCGGCGGGCGCCCGGGTCAGGGTCCGGCTCAGGTCGAGGACCCGCTCCCCGGCGACCAGTCCGGGGAACGGCGGCCCGTCCGCGAGGGAGAACGTCCCGAGCGCGAACGGGCCGACAGGATAGGGGTGTTGGGCCATGAGGCGGTGTCCTCCCGTTGGGATGTGATCCACCCTGGCCCGGTACGGGAGATCAGGGAAATCGATGTTCCTGATGGAAGCCATCGACGGCATGGATACTCCAGGGATGAACCTGTCCCGACTCGACCTCAACCTGGTCGTGGCCCTGCGCGCCCTCCTGGAGGAGCGCAACGTGACCCGCGCGGGCGCCCGCGTCGGCCTTAGCCAGCCCGCCATGAGCGCCGCCCTGGCCCGCCTGCGCCGCCACTTCGGCGACGAACTCCTCGCCCGCACCGGCACGACGTACGAACTGACGCCGCTCGGCGCCGCCCTGCGCGAGCGCACCGCGACCGCCTACGACGTCCTGGAGCGCCTGTTCACCAGCCAGGCCGACTTCGACCCGGCCGTCGAGACCCGCGAGTTCACGCTGCTCGCCGCCGACTACGGCACGGCGGTCTTCGGCGCCGCCCTCGCCCGCGCCCTGCACGAGGAGGCGCCCGGGATACGGCTCACCTTCCAGCAGGCCCCGGCGGACATCGCCGAGCGCGCCGCGACCGCCCTCAGCGCCGTGGACGGGCTGCTGCTTCCGCACGGCATCATCCGCGGCCTGCCCGCGGTCGACCTGTACCAGGACCGGTGGGTGTGCCTGGTTGCCGACGACAACGCCGAGGTGGGCGACGCCCTGACCCTGGACGACCTGGCCCGCCTGCCCTGGGCGGTCTACCAGCGCCCCTTCGACTCCCCGGTGACGCAGCAGCTCGGCATGCTCGGGATCAGTCCCCGGGTCGAGGTGTCCGTGCAGGCCTTCCAGCTGCTGCCGCAGCTGGTGGAGGGCACCCGCCGGATCGCGCTGATCCAGGAGCGCCTCGCCCGCCGGGCCGTCCGCGCGGCCGCGGTCCGCGTCCTGCCCTGCCCCTTCGAAGCGATGCCCGTCCAGGAGGCGCTGTGGTGGCATCCCTCGCACAGCCGGGACGCGGCCCACATCTGGCTGCGGGGGCGCGCGGAGCGCGTCGGGGCCGCGCTGGCGGGGGCGTACGAGGAGTAAGACGGAAGAGGCGGCGGCGCCCTGCCTCCCCGGCGCGGCTCATGCGGTGGCGCTATAGCTGCGATACGACACCTTTATTGGAGTTCGGCACAACTCCTGGGAGAACCTGACAGCACGCCTTTCCGACCCGTTCGAAGCCGCATGGGAGTTGCTGTCGATGTCCCCTGAAAATGCCGTACGTGACGTCGTTGACGCCGTACGCGACATCATTTCCGACACGCGTGAATGGGCTGGGGAAAAGGCGCGATTCTCACGTCCCCAAGGAGTGCCGCAAGTGCTGGACGAGGGCCCGCCCGGCGGGACTCGACGGCCCCTTCGCCCGCCACGCGAACAGGATGCGGCCGCGCATCGGCGGGTCCGTGACCGTGATCGCGCTGAGCTCCGGGGCGCGCTCGGCCGCGAACGGGGCCGGCAGCACGGCGACCCCGAGTCCGCTCGCGGCGAGCTCGGCGAGCACCTTCGGATCGCTGGCCTCGAAGGCGATGCGCGGCGTGAACCCGGCCTCGGCGCAGGCCTCCTCGACCGTGGCGCGGGCGCCGACGCTGGGGTGGAAGGTGATGAGCGGCTCGTCACGGAGCTCGTGGAGCGGGACGCTCGCGCGCCCCGCGAGACGGTGGCCGGGGCCGACCGCGGCGACCAGCGGCTCGTCGGCGACGACGAGCGTCTCCACGTCCGGCGGGAGCGGCCCGGCCGGTGAGATCGCCACCGCGTCGAAGTGACCGGACCGCAGCGCGCCGAGCAGGTGGTCCGAGGTCGCCTCGGAGAGCGTGATCTCGATCGCCGGGTGCGCGGTGTGGAAGTCGGCGAGCAGCCGCGGCAGTCCGTACGACGTGGCGGACGACGTCACCATGCCGACCGAGACCCGGCCGCGAAGCAGCCCCGTGTGCTCGTCCACGGCCTGGCGCACCCCGGCGACCGCGTCGAGGGCGGCCCGCGCGTGCGGCAGGACGGCGGCGCCGACCTCCGTGAGGCGCACCGTGCGCCCCGACCGGTCCAAAAGGCGCTGCTTCAGCTCCCGTTCCAGCTGGCGTATCTGCGTGCTGACGCCCGGCTGGGCGACATGCAGCCTGTCGGCCGCCCTGGTGAAGCTCTTTTCCTCCACGACGGCCACGAAATATTCCAGCTGCCTCAATTCCATGGGGCGATTCTAGCCCCGCCCAACTTCCCTCTGCGTGCCCGCAGATGAATGAAAGAGAAGGGTAAAGAGGATGCGTACCTCCTGGTGGAGTGTTCCGCTTCTGGGCTTCGGCGTGTTCGCCGTCGCCACCAATGAGTTCGTCCTCGCAGGAATGCTGCCCCATCTGACGGATTCGCTCGACGTGTCGCTGCCCACGGCGGGACAGGTGGTCACCGTCTACGCGCTCGCGTGCGCGCTGTTCGGTCCGGTCCTCGCGACGGCCACCGCGGCGTGGCCGCGCCGCAAGGCCCTGCTCACCGCCGCGCTGATCTACCTCGTGGGCACGGTCGGCGCGGCCGTCGCGCCGTCGTTCGGGCTGCTCCTGGTGGCGCAGGCGGTGGCGGCGACCGGCACCGGCCTGTTCGTGCCGGTGGCCGCCGCGACCGGCGCCGCCCTGGTGCCGCCGGAGCGCCGTGGCCGCGCGATCGCCACGGTCCTGACCGGGTTCACCGCGGCTACGGCGTTCGGTGCGCCCCTCGGCACGGCGTTCGGCAGCCAGTTGGGCTGGCGGGCCACGATGTGGTTCGTGGCGGGGCTCGCCGTCGTCGGCATCGTGGGCCTGGTCGCCCTCGTGCCGAAGTCGATCGCCGCGCCGCCGCCGGAGACGCTGCGCCGCCGCGTCGCACCGCTGGCCGACCCCCGGGTCCTGACCACCCTCGCCACCACGATGGTCGCGTTCACGTCTGTGTACGTCCTCTACACGTACCTGGCCGAGATCTTCGCCCCCGCCACCGACGAGGACGGCGGGCGCCTGGCCGTCCTGATGTTCACCTTCGGAGTGGTGGCGATCCTCGGGAGCTACGCGGCCGGAGTCCTGACCGACCGGATCGGGGGCCGCGGCGTGACGGCGCTCTGCCTGCTGTGGGCCACCGCCTGCATGCTGGTGCTGCCCCTGGTCACCGACTCGTTCCCGGCCTCGGTCGGCTTCCTCGGCGTCCTCGCCGTCGCGGGCTTCAGCATGAGCGCGCCGCAGCAGCACCGTCTGATCGGCCTCAACCCGGGGCTCGCCTCGGTGCTTGTGTCCCTGCACGCGTCGATCCTCTACCTGGCCATCGCGCTCGCGGGCGCCATCGGCGGCCTGGGCCTGTCCGTGGGCGGGCGCGGCAGCCTCGGGTTCGTCGCCGCGGCCCTGGCGCTGCTCGCCCTGGCCCTGTCGGAGGTGGCCCACCGCCTGTCCATCAGCACCGCATCAACCCCACAAATGCAGCTTTCGGGTGAATAGGTCATACTCGGCTACGAGCGCCACTCCGGCGCTCGTACCACACCCGCCTCGGCCGCCCCGTCCGCGCGCCGGGGCCCCGAAGGGATGAGATATCCCGTGGCTAGTGACCTGAACTCCTCAGGCCCCGCCGCGGAAAGCCGCCCGACGCCCCACCCCGGGCGCTGGGCCGCACTCGCTGTGCTGTGCGCCAGCCTGCTCCTGGTGGCGATGGACGCCACCATCCTCAACGTGGCGCTGCCGTCACTGATCGACGACATGCGGCCGACCGCCGTGCAACAGCTGTGGATCATCGACATCTACGGCCTGGTCCTCGGCGGCCTGCTCGTCACCTCCGGCGCCATCGGCGACCGCTTCGGCCGCAAACGCCTGTTCCTGGTCGGCTTCGTGCTCTTCGGCGTCGCGTCGGTCGTCGCCGCCACCGCCACCACGCCGTGGCAGCTCATCGCCGGGCGCGTCCTGCTCGGCATCGGCGGCGCCATGGTCATGCCGTCGACCCTCTCGCTGATCCGGACCGTCTTCACCGACCCGCGCGAGCGGACCCTCGCCATCGGCGTCTGGGCCGCGGTGGCGGGAGCCGGCGCCGCCGTCGGCCCCCTGGTGGGCGGACTCCTCGTGGAGAAGTACGGCTGGTCGGCCGCGTTCTGGGTGAACGTGCCGATCGTCGTGGTGACCGTGTGCGCCGGGATCGCCCTGCTCCCCGAGTTCCGCAGCGCCGGCAGCGGCCGCCTCGACTGGCCGGGCGCCGCGCTCTCCGTCGTCGGCGTGGTCGCGCTCGCCTGGGGCATCAAGCACGTCGCGAAGGGCAGCCTCGCCGTCGGCGACCTCGCGATCCTGGCCCTCGGCCTCGTCCTGCTCACGGTGTTCGCCCGCCGCCAGCTGACGCTCGCCGACCCGCTGCTCGACGTGCGCCTGTTCAGGAACAGGGCGTTCACGGCGGCCGCGCTCGCCGCCTTCCTCGCGATGCTCGCCATCGGCGCGGCACTGTTCCTGATGTCCCTGTGGCTCCAGTACGTCCACGGCTACTCGCCGTTCGCCGCGGGCCTGCGCACCCTGCCCGCCGCCGGGGCGATGCTCGCCGGATCCCTCCTGACGCCCTGGCTGATGGAGCGCGCGGGCGTGCGCGCCGTGATGGCCCTGGGGCTCGGCTGTCTGACCGCCGGGTTCCTGCTGCTCGCCGTGTCCCCGGAGCCGACCCCGTACGGCGTGGTGGCCGCCGTGTTCGTCGCGCTCGGCCTCGGCGACGGCCTCGCGGTCACCGCGTCCGCCTCGGTCCTGGTGTCCGCCGTACCCGCCGAGCGGGCCGGGCAGGCCGGTGCCGTGTCGGAGACCGCGTACGAAGTCGGCGTCGGCCTCGGCGTCGCCCTGCTCGGATCCCTGCACGCCGCCGTGTACGCCGGGCACATGGACGGCCGCCCGACCGCCGCCCGCGAGTCCATCGGCGGCGCCGTCGAGACCGCCGAACGCCTCGGCGGCGCGGCGGGCGATCGGCTGCTCGACGCGGCCAGGGCCGCCTTCGAGTCGGCCCTGACGGCCACGGCGTACGTCTCCACCGGCATCGTCGCGGCGGTCGCGCTGCTCGTGGTGTGGCTGGTGCCGCGCGGCTTCAAGGCGAGCGGCGGGCACTGACGGCCGCGAACCCGGCGCGATACGCCCGGAATCAGCCATACCGGCGCGGTGCCGTGGAATCAGCCAACAGCGGTTTAATGCAGGGGAGTTGCATTATCCGGCGCCCGTCGGGTATGCCATAGGCACCACCGCGCCGCCCGTGCCCCCGGTGGCGCGCACAGGTCAACGCACAGACCACCATCGATGTGGCCGGTCTTCACTCCTGGCCCGCTCCGTGCTCAGGACGCCATGAGGGGGAACGATGCACGACGGAAACCTTCCCTTCGGCCTCCGTGCCCAGGCGCGCCGCGGCCCCCAGGAGCAGCTGGTGATCGCCCTCTGGGGCGAGCTGGACATCTACGCCACCGAGCGGCTCACGGGCCCGCTCGCCGAGCTGACGCTCACCTGCCGCGGTGACGTCGTCCTCGACCTGCGCGACGTGACGTTCCTGGACTGCGGCGGCCTGTCCCTGCTGTGCCAGGCCCGCAACGCCACGCGGCGCAGGCAGCTGCGCCTGACGCTCGTTCTGGAAGACCCCTTCCTCCGCAAGGTGCTGCGCCTCGCGGGCCTCGCCGACTCCTTCGAGGTCACGCGTGACCTGAAGTCCGCGCTCCAGCCGCCGGGGAACAACCCCTGCGCGCCCCGCGCGTCGGCGACGACCCGTGCCTGAGCAGCCGCGTTGCACATGGTGCTGAAGTGACGGTGTAGCCCTCTGGGATGACGGGTAGTGCGCTTTCCGGCAAGGAGTTCGAATACTTGCCGTGCGCCACCCGAGCCCCTCGCACCACCGGGGGCTCAGGCATCTGTCAGGGCACTTTCCGCACCCATCGGGAGGCATGCATGGAAGAGCACAAGGGCTTCGACGAGCAGGACACCGCCGCGGGCTACGAGCCGCCGGCCCTGGTCGCCGTCGGCGAGTTCTCCGAGGACACGCTGGGCTTCGGCTCCAGGTACAACGACGTCCTGGGCCACCAGGGCTGGGGGTGAGCGTCCCGCCCCGAAGCGGAACCGAACCTCTGAGAACTAAGGCCATGTGAATGAGCACCGGATTCGTCGTCCTGCCGGACATGACAAACGCGCCGCGCTCCGTCGAGGCGTACCCCTTCGAGGATCCCCAGCAGATCGCGCACCCGTCGGGTCGCCCCTGGCTGGTGGGCAGTTGGGGCCCGGAAGAGGTCCGCCGGTCGGCGGCGGGTCCGGTGCGCGTGGTGGTGATCGGGGTCTGCCCGGTCACCACCCGACGCCTCGACGAGCTGTGCCGGGGCCTGCGCACCCTCGCCGACGTCGACGCCCTCGCACGGGAGTTGCCCGGCAGCTTCCACCTGGTGGCCGCCGCCGACGGCGGCACCCGCGTCCAGGGCAGCCTGACGGGCCTGCGCCAGGTGTTCCACGCCCGCCTCGCCGACGGCACACCGGTCGCGGCCGACCGCGCCGACGCCCTCGCGGCGCTCACCGGCGCGGGGATCGACGAGGCCGCGCTCGCCACGCGCGTCGTCTGCGGCGGCATGCTGCCGCCCCCGCTGTCCGACCGCAGCGTCTGGACCGGCGTGGCCACGCTGCCGCACGACCACTGCCTGCTCCTGGAGGCAGGCCGTGCCCGCGAGGTCCGCTGGTGGCGCCCGCCCGCACCCGAACTCGCCCTGGAGGACGGCGCACCGGCGCTGCGCGACGCGCTCGTCACCGCCGTGGACGGCCTGCGCCCCACCGGCGGCGGACTCAGCGCCGACCTGTCCGGCGGCATGGACTCGACGTCCCTGTCCTTCCTGGCCGGGCGCCACACCCCCGACCTGCTGACCTTCCGCTGGGCCGAGGCGGAGGCCGGGAACGACGACGCCCACTACGCCGCCGGCGCCGCCCGCGCCCTGCCCGACGCCCACCACCTCGTCCTGGCCCAGGAGGACCTGCCCCCGATCTTCACCGACCCGGCGGACCTCGCCGACCTGGAACGGCCCTACCTGTACACCCGCACCCAGGCCCGCATGCGGCACACCGCCCGCGCCCTCGCCGCCCACGGCTCCCGCAGCCACCTCGCGGGCCACGGCGCCGACGAACTCTTCGGCCGCACCTACGGCTACCTCCACCGCCTCGCCCGCCGCCACCCCCGCACCGCACTGCGCCACCTGCGCGGCAACCGCGCCCTGGGCCGCTGGCCCCTGAAGGACACCCTCGCCCAACTCGCCCGCACCGAAAGCGTCGCCGCGTGGTGGCATGCGCAGGCCGACCAGCTCACGGCTCCCGCGCCGCGCACCCGAGTGCCCTCCCTGAGCTGGGGACTTGCGCCGCTGCGCGCCCCGGCGTGGGCGAGTGCCGACGCCGTCGACGCGGCCCGCGCCGCGCTGAGGTCGGCCGCCGCCGACGCCCGCCCCTTCGCCGCGGACCGCGGCCAGCACCAGACCCTCGCGGCGCTGCGGATCACCGCGCCCGCGTACCGGCAGGTGGCCCGCCTCTTCGCCGCGGAGGGCGTCCGCCTTCACCAGCCGTTCCTCGACGACCGGGTGGTGGAGGCGGCCCTGGCCGTGCGCCTGGACGAACGCGTCACGCCCTGGCGGTACAAACCGCTCCTGGCCCGGTCGATGCGCGGCCTCGTCCCCGACCTGATCCTGGACCGCGCCACCAAGGGCGACTTCAGCGCCGACCTGCGTGCGGGCCGGCAGCGCAACCTGCCCCAACTCCTCGACGTGTTCGCCGACTCCGTCCTCGCCGACCTGGGCCTGATCGACCCCCATTCCGTCCGCGCCCACCTGCTCGCACCGCACGCCGACTCGTCCCGGGACATCGCCGTCGAACAGCTCATCGGCTGCGAGACCTGGGCCCGCGCCGCCCGCCGACCCCTGCCCCTGGGAAGCCGCTGATGCCCCTGACCCTGCACCCCGACGTCTCCCTGGCCGAGACCGACGACGGAGCCGTCCTGCTCCACGAGCGCACCGGCCGCTACTGGCAGCTCAACCCCACCGGCGTCCTGGTCCTGAAGACCCTGCTCGACGGCCGCACCCACGACCAGGCCGCCGAGGAGCTGACCACCCGCCACCGCGCCGCGCCCGACGCGGCCCGGCGCGACGTACACCGCCTGGTCGGCGAACTGCGCGCCGCACAGCTGCTGGTGGAGTCCCGATGAGCGCCCCCGTCGCCCTGTCCGCGCGGGACCGTCTGCCACCGCACCGCAGGGTCCTGCCGCTGCTCGCCGTGGCCGCGGCCCGGCTGCTCGCCCGCGCGAAACCGGCGCGGCTGCGGTCGGTCCTGGAGTTCGTACGCCGCGGGGCCCGGCCCGCCACCGCCGAGCAGGCCCGCGCCGCCCGGGCCGCCGTCGTGTCCGTCAGCCTGCGCTGCGCGGGCCAGGCCTGTCTGCAGCGCTCGATCGCGGCGGCGCTGCTGTGCCGGAGCCGGGGCGTCTGGCCGACCTGGTGCACGGGCGTGCGCACCAGCCCGTTCGAGGCCCACGCGTGGATCGAGGTCGCGGGGGAACCGGTGGGGGAGCCGTATCCGGCGGGGCACTACCGGTCGCTCCTGTCGGTCCCGCCGGTGACGAAGGACGAGCGGGCCGCGGTGACCTGACGCACCCTCAGGCGGGCACCGGCGCCGCCCCCGCAAGCAGCCGCACGATGTCCGCCACCGCGGCGCGCCCCGCGCGGTTCGCCCCGATGGTGCTGGCTGAAGGCCCGTACCCGACCAGATGGACCCGCGGATCGGCGGCCGCCCGCGTGCCGTCCATGCCGATCCCGCCGCCGGGCTCCCGCAGCCGCAGCGGCGCCAGGTGGTCGATCGCCGCGCGGAACCCGGTCGCCCAGAGGATGACGTCGGCGTCCACGCGGCGGCCGTCGGCCCACTCCACGCCGCTCGGCGTGATGCGGTCGAACATCGGGAGCCGGTCGAGGACGCCGTTCTCGCGGGCCGCGCGCACCGCGTCGGTCACGGCGAGCCCGGTCACCGACACCACGCTCAGCGGCGGCAGGCCCTGGCGCACCCGCTCCTCGACCATGGCGACCGCGTCGCGCCCGCGGTTCTCGTCGAAGGGGCCGTCGGCGAAGACGGGCGGCCGCCGCGTGACCCACCAGGTCTCGGCCGCGTACGGGGCGATCTCCATGAGGTGCTGCGTGCCGGACGCCCCGCCGCCCACCACGACGACCCGCTGGCCGCGGAACGCCTCGGGCCCCGGATAGATCGCGGTGTGCAGCTGACGGCCGCGGAAGGTCGCCTGGCCGGGGTAGCGCGGCCAGAACGGCCGGTCCCAGGTGCCGGTCGCGTTGATCAGGGCCCGCGTGGACCAGGTCCCCGCGGAGGTCTCCACGAGCAGGCGGCCGCCCTCGCCCTCGCTGACGCGGTGCACGTCGACGGGCCGCCGCACGCGCAGGTCGAAGCGGTGCTCGTACGCGTCGAAGTACTCCCCGATGACCTCGGACGAGGGCCGGTCCGGGTCCGCGCCGGTCAGCTCCATGCCCGGCAGCGCGTGCATGCCGTGCACCTTGCCGTACGTGAGCGAGGGCCAGCGGAACTGCCAGGCGCCGCCGGGCCGGGGCGCGTGGTCGAGCACGACGAAGTCCCGGCCCGGCTCGAACCCCTTGCGCCGCAGGTGGTAGGCGCTGGACAGGCCCGCCTGCCCGGCGCCGACGACCACCACGTCGACGTCCGTCACGCCCGCGTCTCGTACCCCGATCTCGTTCACGCTTCTACTAACTACGGCAGGAGTCAGGATCTTCCCGGGACCGTTCGGGACCTTCCCGGGACAGCGACGCAGATCGCGGCGTACGACGAGACGTACATCGAGACGTACATCGAGGCGTACGAGGTCAGCGCCCCCCTGACACCAGCAGCGGGGCCCCGCCCGGGGCCGACGCCGGACGCCCGTTCGCGGCCGGCACGCCCGCCAGCGGCGAGACGGGAATACGCGGGAGGAGGCCGCGCGCCGCCAGGTCGGGGATCACGCCCTCCCCGAACCAGTACGCCTCCTCCAGGTGCGGATAGCCGGAGAAGATGAAGTGCTCGACGCCGAGCTCGTGGTACTCCTCGATGCGGTCGGCCACCTCGGCGTGGCTGCCCACCAGGGCCGTGCCCGCGCCGCCGCGGACGAGCCCGACGCCCGCCCACAGGTTCGGCGCGATCACCAGGTCGTCGCGGGAGCCGCCGTGCAGCGCGAGCATGCGCTGCTGGCCCACCGACTCGCTGCGGCCGAGGGCTTCCTGCGCCGCGGCGACCGTGTCCGCGTCGAGGTCGTCGAGCAGCCTCCCCGCGGTGGCCCAGGCCTCGGCCGACGAGTCCCGCGAGATGGTGTGGAGCCGGATGCCGAACCGCACGGTCCGCCCCTCGGCCTCGGCGAGCGACCGGATCCAGTCGATCTTCTTCCGCACCTGCTCGGGCGGCTCGCCCCAGGTCAGATACACATCGCTGTGCCGCGCGGCGACCGGCCCCGCGGCCGCCGACGAACCGCCGAAGAAGATCTCCGGCAGCGGGTCCGGCGGCAGCGCGGTGAGCCCGCCCTCCACCTGGAAGTGCTCGCCGTCGAAGTCGTACGGCTTGCCGCGCCACACCCCGCGCACCACCGAGAGGAACTCGTCGGTGCGGGCATAGCGCCGGTCGTGGTCCAAGTGGTCGCCGAAGCGCCGCTGTTCGGTGGAGTCGCCGCCGGTGACGACGTTGAGCAGCAGTCGGCCGCGCGTGATCCGCTGGTACGTCGCCGCCATCTGCGCGGCGAGCACGGGCGAGATCACCCCGGGCCGGAACGCCACCAGGAACTTCAGCCGCTCGGTGTGCTGGGCGAGCGCGACCGTGGTCAGCCACGCGTCCTCGCACCACGTGCCGGTCGGCGTGAGGACCGCCTCGAAGCCCAGCTGCTCGGCGGCCTTGGCGATCTGGGCCAGATACTCGATGTCGGGCGCCCGCACGCCGCTCACCGGTGTGACCCGGGAGCGCGTGATGCCGCCGTCGGTGTAGGCGTGCCGGTCGACGAGGGTGCGGCCGTCGCCGCCCGTCGGCAGGAACCAGTGGAGGTGGACGGTCATGCTCAGGACTCCTTGTCGTACGTGCGGGGCGCGGTGGTGGAGGGCGGCAGCGAGCCGTTGAACCGCGTGTCGGTGAAGTCGGCGAAGTCGGGGCGGTGCGGAATGAGCTTCAGGTCGGCGAAGGTGTCGACGATGCGCTGCTCGGAGTCGATGACGTTCCGGTCGACGGCGACCGGGACGCGGGTGCCGTGGCTGCGCTTGACCGAGTCGAGCGCGACCTCGTACGGCAGGCCCGTGTCCTTCGCCCAGACCTTCGCCCACGCCTCGGGGTGCTTGTGGACCCAGGACTGCGCCTTGCGCAGCCGCCGGAGGTAGTCGGCGACGGCCGCGGCCTTCTTCTTGTCCTTGAGCGCGCCGGGCGCGGCGACCTGGAAGCTGAGTCCGTTGACGACGCCTTCGCCGTCGGTGAGGACCCGCCCCTTGCCGCCGCGCAGCACCTGCGAGGTGTACGGGTCCCACACCGCCCACGCGTCCACCTTGCCGCCGGTGAACGCGGCGAGCGCGTCCGCGGGCTGGAGGTACTTGACGTGCACGTCCTTGAGGGTGAGCCCGGCCTTCCGCAGGGACGCGATCAGCTGGTAGTGCGCGGACGACCCCTGCGCCACGGCGACGGACCTGCCCTTGAGGTCGGCCGTCCCGCGCAGGCCCGAGTCCTTCGGCACGACGATCGCCTCGCCGGTGGCGATGCCGTGCGTCGCGGCCACCACCGCGATCTTCGATCCCGCGCCCGCGGCGAACACCGGCGGCGTGTTGCCGACCGCGCCGATGTCGACGGCCTTGGCGTTCACGGCCTCGAGGAGCGGCGGCCCCGATGTGAACGTGGACCACTTGATTCTGTACGTCAGGTCGTCGAGCTCCCCCGCGGCCCGCAGGACGGCCTCCGAACCGCCCTTCTGGTCACCGACGTTGAGAGTGAGCGACCCCTTGCCGTCGGTGTTGTCGCCGCCGAGACCGCCGCTCGACGAGTCGGCGGACGACGCCCCGCCGCAGGCGGCGAGCGTCAGGGCGAGGGGGAGGAGCAGAAGCGGGGCGAGGCGCAGGCGTCGCATGGGGAGGGTTCCGTTCGTTCGGTTCGGGGATGCGTCGGGGGGGTGAGGGGGAAGCAGGCTTGACGAAATCCAGCGCGGCGGGGGGCAGCGCCCCGAAGGGGCGCGGGGAACTGCGCGACCAGCCCGGACGCACCCGCAGATTGCACACCGGACCCAGCGGGGCGCTCAGGCGGCTGCGACGGTGGGGCCGACCCCCAGCCGTTCCAAGAGCCCGGCGCGCAGCACGGCAAAACGCGGATCCGCGATATCCCGCGGGCGCGGCAGTTCGACCCGCTGCTCGTGCGCGATGACCCCGTCGTCCATGACGAGCACGCGGTCGGCGAGCAGCACGGCCTCCTCCACGTCGTGGGTGACGAGCAGCACGGCGCAGCCGCGCCGCTGCCACAGCTCGTCGACGAGCCGCTGTGCCTTGACGCGGGTGAGCGCGTCGAGCGCGCCGAACGGCTCGTCGAGCAGCAGCAGATCGGGCTCGCGCACCAGGGCGCGGGCCAGCGAGGCGCGCTGGGCCTCGCCGCCGGACAGCGTCTTGGGCCAGGCCCGCGCCCGATGGGTGAGCCCCACCTCCTCCAAGGCCCGCTCGGCGACGGCACGTTCGGGCCTGCCGGGCAGGCCGAGGACGACGTTGCGCCACACCCGCTTCCAGGGCATGAGCCGCGGGGCCTGGAACGCGACGGCCTTGCGGCGCGGCACGAGCACGGTGCCCTCGATGTCGCGGTCGAGCCCGGCGAGTATGCGAAGGAGCGTGGACTTGCCGCAGCCGCTGCGCCCGAGCAGGGCCACGAACTCGCCCGCCCGCACGTCCAGATGGAGCCGGTCGATGACGGCGCGCCCGTCGAAGGAGCGGCTCAGCCCGTCGACCCGTACGGCGGACGGCCGCACCGGACTCCGCTCGGCCTCCGTGGTGCGCGGCGCGTCGGCCGCCCGATCGGTCACCGGCCGGTGAATGTCGGTCGCCATTGCAGCAGCAGCCTTTCGAGCGTACGGACCACGAAGTCGGCGAGGAGGCCGAGGAAGGCGTAGACGATCAGGCAGACGACGATCACGTCGGTCCGCAGGAAGTCCCGCGCCTGCACCATCAGGAAGCCGATCCCGGCGTCGGCGTTGATCTGCTCGGCGAACACGAGGGCGAGCCAGGCGATGCCGAGCGAGTAGCGCAGGCCGGTCATGGCGCCGGGCAGCGCCCCCGGCAGGACGACGTGCCGCACGAGTCCCCACCGCGAGAGCCCGAGGGACTCCCCGGCCTCGATGAGCTGGGAGTCGACGCCCCTGATCCCCGCGTACACGTTCAGGTACAGCGGGAACGTGACGCCGAGCGTGATGATGGCGATCTTGGGGGCCTCGCCGATGCCGAACCAGATGATGAACAGCGGGATGAGCCCCACGAACGGCACGGTCCGCAGCATCTGCACGCTCGCGTCCACGAGGTCCTCGCCGATGCGGAAGAGCCCGGAGAGCAGCGCGAGCCCCGTCCCCGCGAGCGTCCCGAGCAGCAGCCCGATGGCGACGCGCTGGAGCGAGACGCCCATGGCCGAGGTGAGGGACCCGTCCTGGACCAGATCCCCGGCGACCCTGGCGATGGTGCCGGGAGGCGCGAGGACGTCGCTCTGCAACACCTCGGTGGAGCTGAGGAGTTGCCACAGGGCGAGCAGGAGCAGGGGGCCGGTGGTGCGGCGGAGCCAGCGGGGTACGCGGGTGCGGCGGGCGGAGGCGGGGACGAGGGTGACGAGGTCGGGCGCGGTCACGTCCTCGCTGGGCTTGGACGTGTCGTCGGCTTCAGGGTGTGGCGGGGCATGGCTGATGCTCATGGCGCTCCATGGCAGCGGAGAACAGGGGAGAACAGGGGAGAAGAAGCGCGGGGGCGTGCGGCGCGGCCGGGAGGCGGCGCTCAGCGCGGCGCGAGGCAGGCGGCAAGGGCGAGGCGCCGGGCCCGCGGGGAGGAGAAAAGGGGGAAGAGAGAGGGCGTCAGCAGCCGCGACGACACGCGGCGGAGGCCACCCGCAGCAGGTCGATGTGACCGCGCGAAGTGAGCAGAGCTGAACGCAACATGTGGCCGAACGTAGCGATCTCGGCGAGGACCGGTCAATGCCGTCTCGCGGACCGGACGCGGCGTATCACACTGTGACCGCGACACGGCAGAGTGCCATGTGAACGCCTAGGTGGCGGCTCAGGGTTGCGGGAGCAGCTGCACCCGGATGTCGTCCCCGTACGGGAGGACGACCGTCTGGTCCCGACCGCGCTCCCAGTCCGGGGTCACCAGGAAGAGGCGCCCGCCGGACGCGAGGAGCAGCCGGAAGTTCCGGTAGCGGTGGTGGTACGCCCCTTCGCCGCTCCCCGCCGTGCCGAGCCGTGACGTGGCCACCCCCGTGGGCAGGCCGTCCAGCGGGTCCTTGGTGTCGACGACGACCTCGGGGCGGTCCACGAGCTCGGCCGCGTCCTCCTTGCCGCGGCCCGTGCCGTAGGCCCACGCCAGCTGCGTCGACGCCCAGAACAGACCGGCCACGGTCAGGCCGATCGCGGCCATCGCGCCGTTGCGCGCCAGGCGCTGCGGGAGCAGCGGTCGCCCGCGCTGGCGGCCGTAGACCCAGACGCCGTACGCCACCGCGGCCGGTCCGAAGGCCAGCGCGAGCGGGGTGACGCCGATGACCACGCTGGTCTCGGAGTCCGGAACGAGGATGCCGACCAGCGCCCTCCCGATGAGGAGGACGCCGATCAGGATGATGGCGTAGGCGAGAAAGGCGTTGTCGGCCGGTGTGCCGTCCCGCGTGCCGTGGGCCAGGAGCCTCAGGACGCAGGCGTGGATCCCGGCGAGCGTCAGGACCCCGAGGAAGATCAGTGCCGCGGGGACGTAGACGACCTCCAGGCCGTCCAGGATCAGGCTCTGGTTGGACCGGCCGGTCATGTCGACGGGGATGCCGAAGTAGTCGTACCGCGCACGGGTGGCGACATAGCCGAAGTAGATCAGGAGCGCGGTGGCCAGCGTGGTCGGGCCGACCGCCTCCGCGAGCTGCCGGATCCGGGCCGAGACGGGCTGCTGGCCGCCGGTGTCCTCAGACTCGGGCGGCGGAGGCGGAGGCGGGGGCGGGGGAGGCGCCGGTGGTGGGTCGGGCGGTGGCGCTTCTTCGGCTGTCATCGGCCGTCATTCCTGCACCGCGTCGGGCGAGTCGGCGGGCGGCTGCGGCGGAGGTGGCGGGGGGTTCGGGGAGGGCGGTGTGTCGGGCGGGGGCGGGGTGTCCGAGGTGGGCGGGGTCTCCGGGGACGGGGGCGGCTCGCTCGAAGGGGGCGGTTCCGACTCCTCGACGAACACGTGTGCCTTGGGAACGTCGGAGGTCGATCCCCTGACCAGGACGGGGTCCTGCGGCGTCGGCGGTGGGCCGCCCGAGCCCGGCAGGTGGTTGCAGGGCGACTTCTTGGCGTTGTCGCACAGGAAGCTGAACTGGACCGTGGTCGTGAGCTTGTAGTCGCCGGGCGTGGCGTTCGACCCGAGGACCACCCCTGCTCGGCAGTCGCCGTCCGGGGCCGGAGGCAACCGGAGTCCGTTGCAGCGGGGGCCGCCGTCGCAGTGCGCGGCGTTGTCGGAGCGGACCGAGGGCGTGCCCGGTCCCGAGGCCAGGGCGAAGGAAACGTTCTCGATGGTGACGGGAGTGGCCGCGGTGTTCATGACGGTCAGACAGCCCTGGTCGTCGCCGTTGCCGTCGAGCCGCAGGCTGTTGAACTGGATGGACCGGCGGCCGCTCTTGCGCGTCCGGTCGCCGTTCGGCGTCAGGCCACCGCTGGTGGCCTGCGTGCTGGCGCTGGTCGCGGTGCTGTTCGAGGAGGCCGCTGAGCTCGTCGCCCCGTCTCCGGCGGTGTTGTCGCCGCCGGTGGTGGCGGATCTGACCAGCCATACGACCCCGAGCACCGCCACCAGGCCGAGGACGGTGGCCATGACGACGAGGCGCGTGCGCGAAGACGGCATATAGGGAGGATAAGGACGCTCCTTGCATGTTTCCTGCTGGACTACTCCGCCCGCCCAGACCTGTCGCGGCCCGCTCGGACCCGCTCAGCCGAGGAACGACAGCCTGACCTGACGGTTCGGGTTGTCGACGTTCGTGTCCACCAGGACCACGGACTGCCAGGTCCCCAGCTCCAGCGCGCCCCGCAGCACGGGGAGCGTGGCGTGGGGCGGGACGAGGGCGGGCAGCACATGGTCCCGGCCGTGGCCGGGGGAGCCGTGCCGGTGCTGCCACCGGTCGTCCGCGGGGAGCAGCTGGTGCAGGGCCGCCAGGAGGTCGTCGTCGCTCCCGGCCCCGGTCTCGATCACGGCCAGGCCGGCGGTGGCGTGGGGCGTGAAGACGTTGAGGAGTCCGTCCCGCCCGTCGGCCACGTCCCGCAGGAACGCCGCGCACTCGGCCGTCAGGTCGTACACGGTCTCCCGGGAGCCGGTCCGTACGTCGATGATCCTCGTGGTGAAGGTGTCAGTCATGGGTCCATAGTCGTGCCACGGCTCCTCCCCCAGGGAATGGGAGGGGCCGTCCGGAGGGGGTTCACCACGCGGACGGGGCCGAGCCGATGTCCACCACGCGCGCCCAGGCGGGCGGCGAGTCCGGTACGTAGTCGGGGTCGTCCTCGTCCCACGACGCCGCCGACCGCGGCCGGGGGAACAGGCCCACCACCGTCCGGCAGGCGGGACGGGCGCTCGGCCAGGGGGTCTGTCCGTCCGTCAGGACCACGACGACATCGGGCCGGGGCCGGGCCCGCAGCGCCGTCGCGAAGCCCGTCCGCAGATCCGTACCCCCACCGCCCAGCAGCGGAATGCCCTCGCCGCGGCAGAGCGGGTGCACGATCCGGGCCGCCGCGTCGCACGGCACCACGCTGACCAGGTCGCGGCGGCCGCCCACGGCACGGGAGATCGCGGTCACCTCCAGGAGCGCGCTGCCCAGCTCGGCGTCGCTGACCGAACCCGACGTGTCGATGACGACGGAGACGCGTGGCGGTCTGCGCCGCAGGCTCGGCAGCACGGCGCCGGGCACCGCGGTCGACCGCCGTGACGGGCGGCCGTAACTGTAGTCCTCGCCCGCCCCCGCGCTGGTGGCGGCCGAGCGGACGGCCGCGCCCAGCAACTCCCGCCACGGCTGCGGCGGATGGAACGCCTCCTCCGCCCACCGCCGCCACCCTTGCGGGGCGCTTCCCGGGCGGCCGGTGATGCCCTGCGCGACCCGGAACCTGACCAGGTCCCGCTCCTGGTCGCTGAGGCCGTGCGCGCCGTCCGGACCCAGGTCCCACCCCCGGTCGAGGCCGTCGGCGCCGCTGCCGCAGTCCAGCCAGGCCAGGCTCTGGGTGTGCGGCCCGAGCCGGAACTGACGCAGGTAGTCCTCCATGAGCTCACCGGACGGCAGCCCCAAGAGGCCCGGAGTGACGGCTCCTTCGGGGTGGACGAGGCCGTCGCCGAACGCGTCGTCGTTGATCTCGCAGTCCGCGGCGATGTTCATGCGCAGCCGTTCGCCGGGGCCGGTGAGGCCGCGCTCGCGTGCGACCCGGTCACCGCGCCCGTGGTGGTCGCGCAGGAGGTGCGACACCTCGTGCACCCACACCCCGGCCAGTTCCTCGACGGGCGTCCGGTCCACGAACAGCGGCGATACGTAGACCCGCCAGTGCCGGTCGACGGCCATCGTCGGCACCCGTCGTGACTCCACGACGTGCAGGGCGAACAGGGCCGTGGCGAGGTAGGGCCGGGCGCGGGCGGCGTACAGGCGGGCGGCGAGGAGCTTGTCGCGGTCCAGCGCGTCCGGGCTCATCGTCCGGCCTTCGTGGCGACCGCCGACCTGTCCGCCGCCTTGTCCGCCGCTCGGTCCGCGCGTCGGGACAGGGAGACCACTCCGGCCAGCCGCTCGATCGACGCCGGAACGTCCCAGTCCGTCCGGCGCAGCGAGGCGAGGGTGGTCGCGGGCACGACCACGAGGTCCGGGGCTCCGGTCTCCACCGCCCGGACCAGGAGTGCCCACGCCGCGTCCCAGCGGGACTTGTCCGGGCGTTGGCGGACAGCCGCGACCACGCCGTCGAGCACGGCCTGCCGCAGATCTCCCCGCTCGGGCAGCACGGCCCCCGCCGGGTCGGCGAGGAGCTCCTCGGGGTCGGGCAGGTCCATCCGGTCCAGGCTCGCGAGGAGTTCCAGGCCGGGGCCGTCGCCCACGGTCCCCCTGACCAGCAGGGAGAGTACGTCGCGCGAGGCGTCGGCCGCCGTCGTGAAGGCGATGAGGCGCAGGGCCATCTCCCAGCTCCGGGGCGACGGCCAGGCGCCGCCGCGGCGGGCTTCGCTGCTGGGCAGTCGGTGGACGAGTTCGGGACGGGCGGCGAGCAGCCCGCACACCGCTCGGCGCGCGAAGTCCACGGCCCGGGGCAGCTGCTCCGGTGCGAGCCGGGGCAGGGTGGCCCGGGGCCAGGTCCCGCCGAGGCCGCGTACGACGACCTCGTGGTCGTGGGCCCACTGGAGATGGACGAACCGGTTGGCGAGGGGCGGGCTCAGCTCCCAGCCGTCGGCCGCCGACGACCGGGGATTGGCGGCGGCCACGATCCGTACGCCGGGCGGCAGCTGGAGGGCGCCGATCCGCCGTTCCAGTACGAGGCGGAGCAGCGCGGCCTGCACGGCGGGCGGCGCGGTGGACAGCTCGTCGAGGAAGAGCAGTCCCCGTCCGGCCCGCACGAGGCGCACCGCCCAGTCCGGCGGCGCCATCGGGACGCCGTGCTCCGCGGGATCGTCGCCGACGACGGGGAGCCCGGAGAAGTCGGACGGCTCGTGCACGCTGGCGATCACCGTGGTCAGCGGGAGGTCCAGGGTCTCGGCGAGCTGGGTGAGGGCCGCGGTCTTACCGATCCCCGGCTCGCCCCACAGCAGGACGGGCAGGTCGGCGGCCACGGCGAGGGTCAGGGCCGCCAGCTGGGTGTCGGGGCGCGCTTCGGTCGTGGTGTCGCGCAGCAGGGCCAGGAGGCCGTCGGCGACGTCGAGTTGGGTGCCGTGGTCCGGGGCGGTCGGGGTGGCGGTGGGCGGGGCGCAGGAGGGCATGTGTGATCACCTGTGGGGTCGTGGCGCGAGGCAGGAAGAGAGCAGGAAGACGGGGGAGGGGCGGGGCCCGGATCAGTCGAAGGTCGCGTGGCGTGGATGCGCGCGGTGGTCCCGGTTCCGGTCCGGGCCGAGCGTGCGGCGGGCGGGGCCGGGACCGGCCAGGCCCGCCCTGAAGAGGCCGTAGGTGATCCGCCGTCGCGCGGCCGTCTCCAGCGCGTCCCGCAGAGCGCCGTCGCGCAGCACCGCGTCGGGGCCGAGGAGGCCCTCGACGACGGCCAGGGCACCGGCGATGTCGCCGTGGACGAGCCGCTCGCGGACGCCGGTGAGGCAGTCCGGCTGACGGTGTGCCGCGTCGATGGCCTGCAAGCAGGGGAGCGGGGTACCGGTCAGCGCGACGAGGAGCTCTTCCCGCCTGATTTCGTCCGGGTCGTGGTCCAGTGGGGCGAGGACACCGTCGACCAGGCCGATCCGGTGCCGGGCTCCCCGGCAGTCCACGACGCGGGGCCGGCCCGGCGGATCCGGAACGCGGGGCGCGGTGGCCGGCGCGTGACCGGGCGCCAGGGCCGAGGCGACCAACGGGTGCAGCTGCCCGGCCGTGAGCGCACCGGCGCGGAGCAGCTCCAGGTCGGGCAGCAGCCATGTCGCCGCGTCGGGCAGGACGGGCAGTTCGGCGGCTGTGCCGTCCGTGGCCGCCGGCGTGATCCGCGCCGAGTGCGGCCCGGCGGCGTCCCCGTCCCCGTCCAGGTCCAGACGCAGCCGATGCCGGGCCCCCAGCCGCACGGTGACGGCACGGCCGCGCCGCTCGTCGGCGCGGAGCAGGATCGCCGCCTCGGCCGCCCATCGGTCCACGGCACAGCGGTACCCCTGCGGTACGGCCTTCAGTGAATCCGGGTCCAGCGCAGGGGAGTTGCCGGGCGGCCGCTCGGCGCCGGACCGCGTCCGCAGTTCACCGGCCCTGCGTACGTCCCACAGATGGCGGTGCAGATCGAGCCGGAACCGCCGGTCGGGACGGGGGTGCGGATGCCGCCCGGAGTCGGCCCCGGGCCCGTCCCACAGGGCGAGGCTGAACCGCTGACCGGCGTCCGCCCAGGCGGGCGGGGTGCGGACCACGAGGTGCACCGGGTGTGGTCCGTCGCGCCCCGTGGTGTCGTACCGAGTGGTGTCGTACCGGGCGAGCGAGATCGTCAGGCCTGGGCGCAGCAGCCCGTCGGGAGCGATCCTCGGCAGGTGCCAGCGCAACAGGTCGGGAGCCAAGTGGCGCAGATCGGCCCGGAGTCGGGCCGCGAGATCCCGGCCGTGCGTACGCGCCACGGAGCGCGGATGGAGATCGACATCGAGTCCTGCGGCGGCGCACGCGCCCGCCCAGTCCCCGGCGGAGCGGCGGGCGGTCGCAGTCTCGATCATGGAGGGCGGCACGGCGAACTCGCGCACGCGCAGCCAGAGGGAAAGGCGGGAGTCCCCGTTCGCGGGATGAGTGAGCATCAGCACTCACCTTGCGCGGACGGAGCCCCCCATCTGTCACGAGAGGGAGAGTGATTCATCATCGCGGGCGAGCGTAGCCCGGCTCCGCCCGCTCCGCCACGGATTACTTTTCCTGTCAGCCCCTGTGCCCGTCAGTTTGCTCGCCTGCCGCGCTGGTTTCCCGCCACCCTGCCTTCCGGTCAGCGCGGCTGGAGCCGGTCCGCGAGGCCCGCGGCCGTGAAGGCGGCCACGAGTTCGTCGTGGCCCTCGGTGAAGTGGGCCCAGCTGTCGCAGTGGACGGGAACGACCCGGCGCGCCCCCAGGATCGCGGCGGCCTCGGCCGCCTGGGCGCTGTCGAGGACGAGCAGCGCGCCGTCGAAGAGCGGCACGCGGGGAGCGCCGGCGAAGAGGACGGCGGTGTCGACGGGGCCGAAGCGCGCCGCGATCTCCCTGACCAGGCTGAGTGAGGCGTTGTCCCCGCTCACGTACACCGTGGGCAGATCGGCCGCCGTGAGGACGAAGCCGACGACCTCGCCGGTGGTCGCCTCGACCTCCTCGACGCCGAGCTCCTCCGGGCCGTGCAGGGCGGGCGCGCCCGTCACCGTCACCGATCCGCCGTCGGGGCGGGCCAGTTCGACGGACTCCCAGGGAGCCAGGCCCCGGGCGGTGCCGCCCAGGCGACCGGCGCCGCTGGGGGTGGTGAGGGTGACGGGTACGTCGGCGAGGAGGGCCCGGCCGGAGTGGTCGAGGTTGTCGGGGTGCTCGTCGTGGGAGAGCAGCACGACGTCGACGCGGCCGAGTTCGGCGGGCGTGGCGGAGGCGGGCGCCGTCTTGACGAGCTTGCGGTCCGACACGGGGTACTCGCCGGGCGCGTCGAAGGTGGGGTCGGTGAGGAACGTCAGGCCGCCGTACTCGATGAGGGCGGTCGGCCCGCCGACGACGCGGACGGGTATCTGCTCGCCGGATGGGTGGGCAGGCGTGCTTGCAGAAGCCATGGAAGAGAACACCTCATGGATGAGTAGTGGTGTATCCGTGAGAGGAAGGTAGTGGCTTCTCATGGATGAGCACAAGCCGTACCATGAGAATCGTGAAGGAGACCGCGACTGAGCCGGACGTGCCGCCCGCTCCCGCGAGGGGGTCGGAGCTGCCCCGCGTGCCCGCAGCCGAGCCCGACCCGCCGCCCGCGCCCGGCGCGGAGCGGTACGTCGCGCTCGACTTCGCCAACAGCGCGATCGCCCTGCCCGGCGGCCAGTTCCTCGACCTCCTCGGCACCCCCGAGGCGGCGAACGGCTGGCTGGTCGCGCGCGAACTCGCCCCGGTCGACGCGGGACTTCAGGAGATGTGCGCAGCCCAGCTGCGGACGCTGCGCGAACAGATCCGGTCCCTGCTCGCCTCCCGGGTCGACGGGTGTCCCGCACCGGCGAGCGCGCTCGCGGCCGTCAACGAGGCCCTGACGCGGGCGCCCGCGGCCTCCCTGCTGCACTGGGACGCCACCCGCGGCCTGTACCGGGCCGCGTCCCACCCCACCACCCAGATCGTCGAGCACGCCCTGGCCGCGCTGGCCGCCGACGCCGCCGACCTGCTGACGGGGGCCGACGCCGAACGACTCACGGCCTGCGGCTCCACTCCCTGCAACCGCTACCTGCTGCGGCACGGCCGCCGCCACTGGTGCTCCACGCGCTGCGGCGACCGCGCCCGCGCGGCCCGCGCCTACGCGCGGCGCACCCGGCCCGGGACCTCCTGAGCCGCGCGGTCCAGGCCCGCCGTCCCGCCCGCCCTGCACCGCTGACGGCGCGTCACCCGCGCGCCCCCGGCCGCCCCGCCCGCAGCCCGTCCATCACCAGGTCGAGGAGCCGTCCGGCCCGCGCCTCCCAGTCCCCGCGCGGGTCGAGCTGCCACAGTCCCGCGATCGCGAGCAGGAAGTCGTCGGGGGTCACCCCGGGGCGGATGGTGCCCGCCTCCTCGTTCGCCCGCAGCAGTCGCGTGACGGCCGACGTGACCGCGCCGCGCCCCAGCGCGGCCAGCGTGCTGTGGACGCTGACCGCCTCGCGCATCGCCTGGGCCAGGCCCGCCTTGGTCATCGCGTACCGGGCCAGGCGGTCCATCCACTCGCGCAGGGCCCGGTCCGGCGGGCGGGTCGCGAGGAGCTGGGTCGCGGTGTCGGCGACCTGCTTGACCTCCTGGTGGTAGACCTCGAGGACCAGCGACTCGCGGTTGGGGAAGTTCCGGTAGAACGTGCCCTGGCCGACGCCCGCCTTCTTGGCTATCGCGCTCAAGGGCGTATCGGCGCAGCGCGTCAGCTCCGTCAGGGCGACCTCCAGGATGCGGTCGCGGTTGCGCCGGGCGTCCGAGCGCCGGGGCCCTTCGTCGCTCTGCGGCACGCGGCCTCCTTCCGGCTGCGACTCCCGCCGCGCCCCCGTCTTCGACCCGCCGGTCCGGCCCGCCGTCGTGACCCGGTCGGTCGAACTGCCTTGCCCAAGCGGACAGTTGTCCGGTACGTTCCGCTGTACCGGACAACTGTCCACTTAGGCTCACCTTAGCGGCATACGGCGAGCGGCGCAGGAGGGCGACGCCGCCGCCGGTCCGTGGGGTCCGGCCGGAATGGGCGGCCGGGGTCGAACTGTTGACGGTGCATCAGCCTGTTGACCGTGCACCGGCTCCCTTCACCATCGGCCTCCTGTCGGCCCGCGCCCCACGCCCGACGCGCACCACCAACGCGAAAGAAGGCAGAGCATGGCCCTATCGACGTCCAGCGTCATCACTCTGAACGTCAACGGCGAGAAGCGCACGCTGCCCGTCGACCACCGCACCACCCTGCTCGACGCGCTGCGCGAGCGACTCGACCTGACCGGCACCAAGAAGGGCTGCGACCACGGGCAGTGCGGCGCGTGCACGGTGCTGCTCGACGGGCGCAGGGCCGTGGCCTGCCTGCAGCTCGCGGTCGCCGCCGAAGGCCGCGAGGTCACCACCATCGAGGGCGTCGCCGACGGCGAGCACCTGCACCCGGTGCAGCAGGCCTTCCTCGACCTCGACGGCTACCAGTGCGGCTACTGCACGCCCGGGCAGATCTGTGCGGCCATCGCCGTGATCGAGGAGCACGCGAAGGGCTGGCCGAGCGCCGCCACCGCCGACGTGCACCCCGACGCCGAGGTGCCGCCGCTCTCCGCCGACGAGATCCGGGAGCGGATGAGCGGCAACCTGTGCCGGTGCGGCGCGTACGTGTCGATCGTGCAGGCGGTGGCCCGCGCCGCCGAGGAGGGATCACAAGTGCCAGGCACTGCCGGGGAGTTCGGCTCCGTGGACCCGGAGGAGGCGGCATGAGGGAGTTCGCCTACGAGCGCGCCCACGACGTGTCCGGCGCGGTCGCCCTGCTCGGCGCCGACCCCGAGGCCCGCTTCCTCGGCGGCGGCACCAACCTCGTCGACCTCATGAAGGCGGGCATCGAACACCCCGGTCGCCTCATCGACGTACGCGATCTGCCCCTCGACCGGATCGACCCCACCGAGGACGGCGGCCTGCGCATCGGCGCGACCGTCACCAACAGCGACCTCGCCGCCGACGCCCACGTGCGCCGCGACTACCCGGCGCTCGCCCAGGCCGTCCTCGCCGGTGCGTCGGGGCAGCTGCGCAACATGGCCACCGTCGGCGGCAACCTGCTCCAGCGCACCCGCTGCGGCTACTTCACGGACACCGCGCACGCGTGCAACAAGCGGGCGCCCGGCAGCGGCTGCCCCGCCGTCGAGGGAGAGCACCGCAACCACGCGATCCTCGGCGCGTCCGAGCACTGCGTGGCCGTGCACCCCTCGGACATGGGCGTCGCGCTCGCCGCCTTCGACGCCGTCGTCACGTACGAAACCGCCGAGGGGCCGGGGGAGTTGGCGCTCGCCGACTTCTACCGGCCCGTCGGTGACACGCCGCACCTGGAGACCACGCTGCCCAGCGGTGCGCTCATCACCGGCGTCACCCTGCCCCCGGCCCCGGTCGCCGCCCGCTCCCGCTACCGCAAGGTGCGCGAGCGCGCGTCGTACGCGTTCGCGATCGGATCGGTCGCCGCGGCCCTCGACGTCCGGGACGGCGTCGTACGGGACGTCCGCCTCGCCCTCGGCGCCGTGGCGTCGCGGCCCTGGCGTGCCCGCGCGGCCGAGCGGGCGCTGACCGGCGCGCCCGCGACCGGCGAGGCGTTCGCCGCCGCCGCGGACGCCGAGCTCGCGGCCGCCCGGCCGCTGCCCCGGAACGGATACAAGGTGGCACTGACGCGCAACCTGATCGTGGCCGTACTGACCGAACTCGCCGAGGAGGCCGCCCGATGACCACGTCCGCCGGAAGGGCCGTCCGCGCGGGGTCCGTCGGCACCCCGACCCAGCGCCTGGAGGGCAGGGCCAAGGTCACGGGAGCCGCCCGCTACGCGGCGGAGATCCCCTTCGCCGGCCTCGCCCACGGCTGGATCGTGCTGTCCACCGCGGCCCGCGGCCGCGTCCGCGAGGTGGTGGCGGAGCCGGTCCTCGCCCTGCCCGGCGTCCTCGCCGTCCTGCACCACGGCAACGCCCCGCGCCTCGACGGCGACTACCAGACCGTGGTCGGACCGGCCGACCCGCTCCTCCAGGTCTTCCAGCACGACCGCGTGCCGCACGCCGGCTGGCCCGTGGCCCTCGTCGTGGCCGAGACGGTCGAGCAGGCGCGGCAGGCCGCCGACGTCCTGGTGGTCCGCTACGAGACGGAGCCGCACGACGTCGCGTTCGCCGCCGCGCACCCGGACGCGTACACCCCGGAAGAAGCGCTGGAGCCGCCCGAGCTGAGCAAGGGCGACGTCGCGGCCGAACTCGCCGCCGCGCCCGTCGTGGTGGACGCGTGGTACAGCACGCCGGAGGAGCACCACAGCCCGATGGAGCCGCACGCGGCGACCGCGCGCTGGGACGCGGGGCGCCTGGACGTCGTCGACTCCAACCAGGGCAGCGCCGCCGTGGCCGACGAGCTGGCGAAGCTGTTCTCGCTCGACCCGACGTCGGTGCGGGTGCGCTCCGACCACGTCGGCGGGGCCTTCGGCTCCAAACTGACCCGCCCGCACCAGGTGCTCGCCGCGATGGCGGCGACGGTCCTGCAGCGCCCCGTCCGGGTCGCGCTGACACGTCGTCAGATGTTCTCGCTGGTGGGCCACCGCAGCCCCACGGCTCAGCGGGTCAGGCTCGGCGCCGACTCCGACGGACGCCTGCGCGTGCTCGACCACCTGTCGCAGAGCCGCACGTCGCGGCTGTACGAGTTCCTCGAGTTGGCCGCCAACGTGGGCCGTGCCCTGTACGACGCCGACGCCCACCACACCGTGAACCGCGTCGTGCCGATGGACGTGCCCACGCCCGGCTATGTGCGGGCGCCGGGCGAGGCGCCGGGGTCGTTCGCCCTGGAGTGCGCGCTCGACGAGCTCGCCGAGAAGTGCGGCGTCGACCCGATCGCGCTGCGGGTGCGCAACGAACCCGACGTGGGGCCGCTCTCGGGCCTGCCGTTCAGCAGCCGCAATCTGCTCTCCTGCTACGAGGAGGGCGCCCGCAGGTTCGGCTGGGCGGACCGCGACCCGCGCCCCGGCGTGCGGCGCGACGGGCGCTGGCTGCTCGGCACCGGCATGGCGGCGTCCTCGTTCTTCGTCGGCGCCCTGCCCTCCACGGCATCCGTCACGGCGGAGGCGGACGGCACGTTCACCGTGCGGGTCGCCGCCGCCGACGTCGGCACCGGCGCGCGGACGGCGCTCGCCCTGCTTGCCGCCGACGCCCTGGAGGTCGCGCCGGACCGGGTGCGGGTGCGGATCGCGGACAGCGACTTCGGGCCCGCGTGGCTCGCGGGCGGCTCCATGGGCACGCGCTCGTGGGGCTGGGCGGTCGCGATCGCGGTGCGCGAGCTGCGGGAGCGCCTCGCCCTCGGCGTCGACATCCCGCCGGAGGGCATCACCGTGCGCGCGGACTCCGCCGAGGCCATCGCGGCCCTCGCGGAGCGTGAACGGCGCTCGTTCGGGGCGCAGTTCGCCGAGGTCGCCGTGGACGTCGGCACGGGCGAGGTGCGGGTGCGGCGGATGCTCGGCATGTTCGCGGCGGGCCGCATCATCAACCCGCTCACCGCGCGGAGCCAGCTCGTCGGCGGGATGGTCTGGGGCCTGTCCATGGCGCTGCACGAGGAGGCGGCACGGGACGAGGCGTCCGGCGCCCTGGTCGGGGCCGACCTCGCGGGCTACCACATCGCGGCCAACGCGGACGTGCCGATCGTCGAGGCGGACTGGGTGGACGACCCGGACGAGGACGACCCGGTGGGCATCAAGGGCATCGGTGAGATCGGCATCGTGGGCGCGGCGGCGGCCGTCACCAACGCCGTCTGGCACGCGACGGGCGTACGCCACCGGGCACTGCCCATCAGGCCCGACCGGGTGCTCGACGCGGAGGCCGCCGCGCCCCGCGGGTCAGGCGGTGCCTGAGGGGCTCTTGGGCCGGTCCTGCGCGGGCCGGTCCGAAGCGCCCTTCGGCTCCGAGGGGCCCGTCGGCTCCGCCGGCCTCTTCGGCTCCGCCGGGCTCTTCGACCGGTGCGCGAACCGGTCGGCGGCGCGGCGGCCGCGGCTCTCCACGGGCAGGACCCCGGTCGCCGCCGCGAGCCCGAAGGGCGGCATGTCGAAGTAGATCGACTCGTACGACCCCTCCGGCACGATGTACGCCTCGTGCCACAGGCCCACGTGCCCGCGGAGCTTGCCCGCGCGCTGCATGCGGTTGGCGAGCCCCCACATCGTGTGGTGGAACCCGTCGGGCGCGGCGGCGTACGCGTACAGCTTCTCCTTCGACTCCCAGTACTGGACGACGTAGTACGTGCGCGGCGACGCCGTCAGAAGGATGCGGCCGAGCAGGCCGCGGCTCGGATCCTTGGCCAGCTCGCGGAGCATGCGCAGCATGGCGAAGAACACCGGCACGGTGTGGTGGACCGCCCAGAAGTGGTTGATGCGCATGCCGATGAGCAGCACCACCGTGTCGCCCTCGGCGGCCGCGGTGGTGAAGCCGGGGGTCGGCTTGGCGAACATGCTGCCTCCAGTTGCCGGGGGATCCGCTGGAGCGAGCGGAAGTAAGCAGCGATTACATCAGGGGGGTCGGGGAGGGTCAAGGTCCTTGGCGGGGGCGGTGGTTGACCGAACCGCGCGCGGGCGGGCCGGTCAGCAGGGGCCGAGGTTGGCCACGCCGAGGCCGAAGAGGTCGAGGACCTGCTCGGCAAGGCGCTCCGCCCGCTCCGCGGGCAGGAACCCGTCGACGATCATCTGGGAGAGGCCGTACACGAGGGCCTGCCCGGCGAGGCCCATGAGGGCGGGGTCGGCGGCGCGCAGCAGGCCCGCCCGCTGGTCGGCGACGATGAGGTCGGTGAAGGCGCGCTCGATGCCGGACAGGCGGCTCTGCAGCTCCGGCGGCGCGGACGGGCTGAACACGGCGGACTTGACCAGCTCGAAGCGGCGCGGATGGGCGATCGCGTAGCGCACGAAGCCCAGGCCGATCGCGCGCATCGCGGGCGGGTCCGCGCCGAGGACCTGGGCGCGCTGCCACCGTTCCAGATCGGCGAGGACCAGGTCGGCGACCGCCGTGAGCAGCGCCTGCCGGTCGGCGAAGTGCCGGAACGGCGCCCCCGGTGAGACCCCGGCGCGGCGCGCGACCTCGCGCACGGTCACCTTCTCCAGGCCCTGCTCGTCGAGCAGGTCGAGCGCCGCCGCGGTGAGCGCGGCGGGCAGCGAGCCGTGGTGGTATCCGGAGCGTTCGGAGGGCTTGTCCTTCATGGCAGCAGTGCTACCAAAACCTCCGGAGCGCTGTCGATCTCGCCGGGTGCCGGTCGTCGCCCCGAACAATCCGGGCCCGGGGCATGGGCAGCCCCCGCGATCGGTGTCATTCTTCGCTCACACACTGTGAGGTGTTCCGGTGTGAGGGGGAACAGATGCGTGTGCGCCAAGGTGTCGTGGCCGGAGGCGGAACCGCGGCGGCGGCCGTCATGGTGGTGGTCATGGGCTTCGCGGCCGCCGCGTGCGGCGGTTCGAGCGGCCCGGGAGGACATACGCCGGGGAGGCCCGGCGGGCCCTCGGGGCTCGGCGTGGCCTCGTCGCAGGAGTCGGTTCCCGGTGGGTCCACCGCCGCTCCCGGTGGAACGGCCTACGGTTCGGCCGACGGCTCGAACGGCGGCGAGTCCGGAGGCGGCGGCGATCCCGGCATTCCGCCGGTGAAGCCGCCGCCGACGGACACGGGTCCGGCCGGTGTGCCCGGCCCCGGCGTCAGCGGCTCGACTCCCGCCCACCCGCCGGGGTCCCGGTGTCCCGCGCCCTCGGCCCCGGAGGCGCCGTGCTCGCCCTCGCCGGACGCGTCCCCGCCCGGGACGGGCCCGCCGGAGAGTTCCCCGGCGGCGGGGAACAGCGGCCTCGCCTCCGAAGGGACCTGACCGG
>NZ_JBHYJH010000116.1:0-32009 GCF_042740445.1 Streptomyces sp. NPDC059003
GTCGATCTTGCCGCCGGACGAGGCGTCGGCCGGGATGGCGGCCGTGACCAGGTTGCGCGGCGGAGCCTGGCAGGACGGCTCGAACTCCTCGATGACGCGCAGCGTTTCGCCGAGGGTGCGCACCAGCAGCTCGCGCACCGTGTCGCGCTCCAGATCCCTGGCCCCTTGCGCGGCGGGGCGCCCGATCCAGTCGAGCGTGATCCCCTCGACGCTGCACAGCCAGCCGAGCAGTGCCGTGCGCGCGAGCGGCGGGATCGCGCGGCGGCCGTACGCCCCTTCGGCGATGGTGCCGATCATGGCCTCGCGCACACCGTCCCGTATGGCGTGCACCTCCGCGTCGAAGCCGACGCCGCCGCTCACGATGGTGCGGTACGCCGCCTGGTGGTGCTCGGCGTAGCGCAGATAGCCGTCGATGGTGCGCTGCACCCGCTGCACGCGCGGCAGTTCGGTGTCGCTGCCCGCCCGCTCGACCAGGTCGGCGACCGAGTCCTCGATGATCGCGAGGTAGTAGCCGCGCTTGGACTTGAAGTAGTAGTAGATCAGCCCCTTGGCGACCCCGGCGTGTCGCGCGATGTCGTCCATCGAGAGCGCGTCGTAGGACGTGTCGGCGAACAGCTTCCGGCCGATGGCGATGAGTTCGGCGCGGCGCGCCAGGGAGCGATCGGTGCCGCGCGCACGCGGGCGTTCCGGATCGCTGGAACGATCGGTACCGCGCTGTTGACTATTATTCAATTTCGGCCCTAGTCTCCAACTGCCTCGGGATTAGCCGCAGTATGGCAGACCTCACACGTTCTGCCCTGACCCGCGCGGCCCCCGACGGCGCTCTGCCACGCACTCCCCTTACGCACGTGGACACGTACGGGAGGAAGACAGTGAGCACAGCACAGCGATCCTTGCGCGAGGGCAGAACGAACTGGAAGAAGGCGGCCGTCGTCGCGCTGCCCGCGTTCGTCGCGGTCGGCGCGATGGCGTCCGTGATGGCCGAGGGCGCGCTCGCCGCGTCCTTCGCGGTCTCCGGCACCAGCTTCCAGGTCTCGTCGGGCAAGCTGACCAGCCAGGGCCTGGCCAGCTACGTCGAGACGGACCGGAGCGTCGACGGCAAGGGCCACCCCGTGGCGCTGCTCGGCATCGGCGACGCGACGCTGTCCGACATCTGCCAGGCGGCCGAGGTCAAGACGCCGCTGGGCACGGTGGTGTTCAAGCTGACGGCGGGCGGCGACGCGGGCAACGTCACCGCGAGCAACCTGATCATCGACGGCGAGGACCTGGTGGGCGACGCCCGCTTCGGCACCGCCCAGATCGGCAGGGACGCCTCGACGCTCGACGAAGTGCCGGGCGTCAAGGGCGACAAGGGCAAGTTCGGTCTCCAGGCAGGGGACATCGAGGTGTCGAAGGTCAGGTCCCACGCCTGGTCGGCGACCGGCGGGAACTTCCGCCTCAAGGGCATGCGGGTCGACGTCAGCCTCGGCGGCAAGAAGTGCTTCTGAGCGGGCCGGGCGCACCGCGCGCCGGCGGCTGGCTCGACGAGCGCCTCCCGCTCAGGGAGCTGCGCCGGGTGTTCCGCCGGTGGCGGCGCACCCGGCCCTTCTGGGGCGGCCTGCTCCTGATCCTGGGCGGCGCCGAGCTGCTCGTGGTGCCGCTGTCGCCGCTGACCATCCTGGTGAGCCTGGGGCTCGGCGGCATCGCGGCGATCGGCATCGGGCTCGCCCTGGTGATCGCCGGGGTGTTCCTGTGGCTGCTGCCGCACGCGCACCACTACGTGTCCGTGAACGCGCTGATCCTGTCGGTGCTCTCGTTCGCGGCGACGAATCTCGGCGGGTTCCTGGTGGGGATGCTGCTCGGCATCGTGGGCAGCGCGCTCGGCTTCGGGTGGACGCCCGTGGCCGAGGACGACCAGGAGGCGGCCGGCGCGCCGAAGGTCCGCGACGGGCAGGGCACGCGGACCCTTGCCGTGCTGCTTCCGGTGGTCCTCGTCGGGGCGGTGCTGTGGGGCGCCGTCCCGGCGAGGGCCGCTCCCGACGGGATCGTGGCGGCCCGGACGCCGCCGACGGTCACGACGACGCTGTTCGCGCCGCGGGGCTTCATCGTCGCGGGCGTACGCGACATCCCCACCGCCGACGGGCCGTTGAAGGTGATGGTGCTGCGCATGGACGCGGCCTCGCTCACCGATTACCGGCTCAGGACCCGCGACGGCAGCAGAGAGCTGTCGCTGGCCGCCGACACGCTGGACCTGAGCGGCAAGGTGACGCTCTATCTGACCAAGTTCCGCGGCTGCATCGAGGGCATCCTCTGCATCACCTTCACGCCCGACAAGCTGCCGGTGCCGCCGCTGGTGCCGCCGTTCGTCTTCATGACGGAGGTCAGCGCCGAACAGGCCCTGGTCACCTCGGACGTGATCACCGCGGGCGGGCTGAAGCTCGGGGCGCACCCGTGAGACGGGCGAGCGCGCCCATGCGGCCCCCGGGCGCGCCCGCGAAGTGACCCGGGCTCGCCCGCGAAGTGAAGGGAGGCGCAGCCGTGATCCAGATCCAGGCCGCGTTGTTCTGGGCGTACGCGGTGGGCGCGACGTTCGCGCTCGCCGCGGGGCGTCAGCTCCAGGTGTGGGAGCGGATCAACGCGGGCGAGGGCCCGCGCACGCGCAGCCGCGCCGCCAACCCCTATCTGGCCCTGACGGTCCTCTTCGCCGCGGTGCTCATGGTGCCGACGGGGCTCTTCCTGCTGTGGCAGAACCCGTCCTGGGCGACCATGCACGTCGCGGAGGGGCACGACGGCGTGTGGGCGGGCTTCGTCCTGCTCTACGCGGGCGGGATCCCGGTCGCCGCGATCCTCGGGTTCCTCGCGGCGCAGGTGCTCGTCCTCGTGGGGGCGGGCTACTGGGCGTACCTCCAGTGCGTGGGCGGGTACTTCCTGCTCTTCGGGGTGCTGATCCACGGCTGGGACGGCAGCGGCTACGAGCGGTTCTTCTCGCCCGGGGCGCGCGACCACGCCGACTGGCCGCAGGACAGCGTCGCCAACAACGTCCTGGACTTCCTGACGTCCGGCACGTTCCTCGCGCTGCTCGTCTTCGGCGCGGCGGTCATCGGCACGATGCTGATGACCGAGATCGGCTGGCTGCTTGAGGGCTGGGCGCTGCCGGGCGCGGACGAGGACCGCAAGGTGCACCGCGTCCTCGCGATCGCGATCGCCGCGGCCGGCGTCTACGGCCTGCCGTTCCTCGGCGCCCTCACCGCGAGCGTGCTCGTGCGGCTGCTCGGCGCCTGGCTCGGCCTGCCGCTGTTCGCGGTGGTCGCGGGCTTCGTCCTGCTGCCGGGGCGCTCGCCGGTGCGGCGGCTCTACGGCCTGGTGGGCGTCCCGCACCGGCACTGGCGCGCGGGCCTGGACAGCGGCGCCGACGACGGCGCCGACGACGCGGTGACTCAGGTCACAGAAGACCGGCCTGGGTGACGAGCATCGCGAGGAGTACGACGAGCGTCCAGCCGAGCAGGTGCTCGAGCAGCTTGGGCCCGTCCTCCTTGGGGCCGCCCGTGCGGGCCCGGGAGACGGTGGCGGTGGCGGAGCTCGCGGTCATGGCAACTCTCGATGGGTCGTCCGGCAGTGGCTTCCCCCCACTGGTCCCTCCACCATGCCAGCGAAATCACCCGTATCGGGCGAGACGTTGGTCACCCCACAACTCGGGCCGGGTGCCGTGCGTCTAATGACGGAGTACGTCCGCGCACCATCGACCGAAGGGTTTCCGATGAGTACGTTCCCGACGCCCCGCCGCAGAGCGCGGCTCGCCCTGGCGGCGGCCGTGACCGTGGCGGCCGCCCTCACCGGACCGGTCTCGTACGCCACCTCCGCCACCTCCGCCACCTCCGCCACCTCCTCCACCACCGACGGCAAGCCCACCCCCGGCGCCCCGGGCCTCGGCGACCCGATGTTCCCGCTCGACGGCAACGGCGGGTACACGGTCGACCGCTATCTCCTGGACTTCGACTGGCAGGCCCCCAAGACGCCGTTCGCGGCGACGGCGACCATCAAGGCCACCGCCACCCAGGCCCTGTCCCGCTTCAACCTCGACTTCGGCGGCAACACCCTGCACACGGTCACCGTGGACGGCAGGGCCGCGGGCACCTCGCGGGACGGCGACGAGCTGACCGTCACGCCCAAGGCACCGCTCGCCAAGGGCCGCGCCTTCACCGTGAAGGTCACCTACACCGCCGACCCGACCCAGATCCGGCACCGCGACGACGCCATCGAGGACTACGGCTGGATCCCCACGCCCGACGGCACGGTGGTCTACCCGCAGCCCAACGGCGCGCGCCTGATCTTCCCCGCCAACGACCACCCGAGCCAGCGGGCGCCGATCACCTTCCGCATCACCACGCCCAAGGACCTGACCGCGGTCGCCAACGGCAAGCTGACCGGCAAGGCCGACAAGCCCGGCGACCGGGTGCAGTGGACGTACGACTCCGAGCAGCCCCTGTCCACGCAGCTGGTGCAGCTCGCGATCGGCAGGTTCACGCTCGACGAGAGCACGGGCCCCGGCGGCCTGCCGATCCGCGACGTCGTCCCGGACGCCCTGGTCGAGCCGACCGCGAAGTACCGGGGGCTCACCGCCGACCACCTGGCCTGGCTCCAGGAGAAGCTCGGCCCCTACCCCTTCAACCGCTACGGGATCCTCGTCGGCGACACCGACCTCGGTGTCGCCCTGGAGACCCAGACGCTGTCCCTCGTCCCCAAGGCCGACCTGCTCGGCACGCAGGTCGACGCCGAGCGGAACCTGGTGCACGAGCTGACCCACCAGTGGTTCGGCGACAGCGTCGCGCTCAAGGGCTGGTCCGACCTGTGGGTCAGCGAGGGCCACGCCCGCTTCTACGAGCGCCTGTACTCGGAGGCGCACGGCGGCGCCAGCTTCGAGGAGGCGATGAAGGCCGCGTACAAGGCGCACGACCAGTGGCGCAAGGACTTCGGCGCGCCCGCGGAGCCCACCGAGCCGAACCTCTTCAAGCGCATGCGCTACGACGGCTCGGCCCTCGTCCTGTACGCGCTGCGCGAGAAGGTCGGCAACGCCACGTTCGAGAAGATCGAGCGGGCGTGGGTGACGCGGTACCGGGGGAAGGCCGCGAGCACGCAGGACTACATCGACCTCGCGTCGAAGGTCGCGGGCGAGGATCTTGAGGGCTTCCTCAAGCCGTGGCTGTACGGGGCGAAGACACCGCCGATGCCGGGCCACCCGGACTGGGTGGTGGACCCGGCCACCTGATCCGCGCGTGACCGGGAGGTCCCGCCCCTGAGCGGGACCTCCCCACGGGCTCCCCGGGGCCGTCAGCGCACCCCGACCGCCGCGAGCGCGCTCAGCTGGGCCTTCGTCGGCCGCAGCGGGAAGTACAGATAGCAGACGCCGCCCGTGCCGGAGACGACCTTGCCGGAGGCGTTCTTCCGCTTGGTCCTGAGCCAGATGTTCTCGAACTCCCGCCGCCGGTAGACGCGGCGCACCGCCGCGTTGCTCGGCGACGCGGGGTCGTTGGCGATCACGTCGCCGCTGCCGGTGAAGCCGATGACCGTCATCAGATGGCCCGCGGTGCCGTAGCCGGCGCCGGTCAGCTCCTCCTTGAGGAACGACTGGGAGGTGATGGCGGGGATGCCCGCCGCGATCAGCTTCTCCAGGTCGGTGAGCGACCCGAGCCGGGTGACGACGCCCTGCATGTCGGGGTACGTGGCGGCGTAGGCGGCGTTGAACGGCCAGTTGCCGCAGCCGCCGTACTGGTAGTCGTACGTGAAGCGCGCCGCGTGGCACACCTGCGGGTCGGCGTAGGACGGGTCGACCCAGGCGAGGTCGTCCGCGCTCGGCCGCTTTCCCCAGTACTCCAGGATCATCTGGGACGACGTGGGGCTGCACCAGGCCTCGCCGCCGTTGTCGTACTCCGGGTACTGGCCCTTGTGGATCTCCTGCGAGTAGCGCGGCACCGCGAGCTCCTTGGCCAGGCCCGGCTCCGACGCGGGCACCGTGAAGCGGTCGGGCACCGCCGACGCCATCGCGCCGAGCCGCCACACCGTGGGCGTGAGCGCGGTGCCCGGCTTGCGGTACAGGGTGAGGCGGAGGCGGTACGAGACCAGGCGCAGGCCCGTCGTCGGGTCGTCGATCGACACGGTGTCCGTCCAGACGGAGGACCTGCCGTCCTTCTGGCCGTCGACCGACGTGCGCCGGATGACGGCGGCCCCGGCATCCTGCCGGTCGTCGCCGGACGCCCAGCGGCCGAGGACGTACCACGGCGTGGTCGTGCCGTCGGCGTAGGTGCCCTCGAGCTCGATCTGGATCCAGGTCCCGACGGGCGTGCGGGCGTTCCAGGAGGCGATGGCCTCCGTGGCGGCGACGGCGGGGCGGTGCGCGGGGCCGGTCCAGCGGGCGTACTCCCAGGTGGCGGTCCTGCCCGTGTGCGGGTCCTGGTAGTCGACGGTGCCGATGGGCTCGGCCAGCTCGACGCCCGCGCGCGGCTTCGCGACGGTGCGGGTGCCGTCGGCCGCGCCGGAGCTCCAGTCCTTGCGGGTGGTCCAGGAGCGGTTGTCCACCGGCCGGTCGGCGCGCGGCGGGCGACGGCGGGAGGACGGGGCGGCGCTCGCGGTGGTCGCCGCTGCGGTGACGGCCGCGGCGGCCGCGACGCCCGCCGCGGTGGCGAGGAGGGATCTGCGGGACATGTCTTCAGCTCGGTCGGTGCGGTCTGTCCGGTCGGTGCGGTCCATTCGGTCGGCGTGGTCTATTCGGCCCGTGCGGTCCATTCGGTCGATTCGGTCAGCTCTGTCCATGTTCGGGCCCCCAGTCGGCGTGGGTTCCGGCGACAGCCGGACGACGATGGTCAGGTGCACGACGGTGCGCCAACTATGGCCGTTCGGTGACCGGTTCTGCCAGCGTCCTGACCCCGGCAGCGCCCACCAATATTGGCCTCCACCACTGGTATGACCTGCGACGGCCCGCCGAACCGCGCACACGTTCGCACATCGGCCCCTGCGCCTAGGCTGTCGGGTGATGACAGCAACGCACCGCCCCACCCCCCTCCCCCGCCTCGCCCGCACGCTGCGACGACTCCCGCCGTCCTGCGGCCCGGTCCGTCTCGTCGCCGTCGACGGGCACGCGGGCTCCGGCAAGTCGACGTTCGCCGAGCGGCTCGCCGGGGCACTCGGCGGCGCCCCGGTCCTGCGCCTGGACGACATCGCGAGCCACGAGGAGCTGTTCGGCTGGACCGAGCGGCTGCGGCGGCAGGTGGTCGAGCCGCTCTCCCGGGGCGAGACGGCACACTACGCGGCGTACGACTGGGACGCGCGCCGCTTCGGCCCCCCGAACCGCCCCCTGCCGGCCGCCCCCGTGGTCCTGATGGAGGGTGTCGGTGCGGGCCGCCGCCTGCTACGCCCGTTCCTGGCGCGGCTGCTGTGGATGGAGCTGCCGCGCGACGCCTCCTGGGCCCGGGGGCGCCGCCGCGACGGACCGGCGCAGAGCGACTTCTGGGACGGCTGGGAGGCCGCCGAGCGACAACATTTCGCCGAAGACCCGTCGCGCCCCTTCGCCCATCTTCTGGTACGGGAGTTGCCCGAGGGGTACGAGATGCTGACGGGGCCCGCCGGGACGGCAACAGGGACCCAAATCATCACTGAGGGTGAAGGACGGTCGGCAGCGCGCTGAACCTTCGGAAAGTCCCTTCCGAACCACATGGCCAGTTTCCGCGAGTGCCCCAACTCGGCTTGACCCAGGGGGCTTACAGGACTTACGTTCTGAATGTGCGGCCTTTCGGGTCGCCCCTGTACGCGAAGCCCCCGGTTGTTCCCCCGTGATCGGGGGCTTCGTTCTGCCCCGGCGCCCTCGATCACGGGCGCCACCAGGCGCCATTCGCTCACCCTCGGTCACCATCGCGCCCGCTCCCACCAGGGCGGCTCTCCCCCGACCCCGCCCCCGATCCCAGGCTGCGGCACCCTACGGCCGGGCGTGGTCGCGCAGGTACGATGCCTTTCAGCGACCGGCGGGCGGCGGCTGCGGGGCACCGCGTCAACTCCCGTCCGCAGCACGGCGGTTCAGCTCAGCTGTCGGCGGGCACCGGCCCGGTGGCACACAAACGGGGGCACGGTTTGTGGGGGACGTGATGGACTTCGGCACGCAGGGCCAGGCCGCCCCGGCCGACCTCGCCTGGCTGCGGGGCGTCGACGCCTACACCATGGGCGCCTATCCGCAGGCCGAGGAGGAGTTCCGGGCCGCGGTGCGCATGGACCCGGGCATGGCCGACGGCTGGCTCGGCCTGCACGCGCTGCGCGTCGACACGACGACGGCACTGCTCAGGATGTTCCAGCACCGGGACCGCTTCGGCGAGCAGCGCGCCCGGCACCGGCGCACCCTCAACTCCTGGTACTGGCTCGGCTGGTGGGTGCAGCCCGTCCTGGAGTCCACCCGCGACCTGCTGCTCGCGCACGCCTCGCACTGGCTCGACGGCCGCCACGTCCCCGAGCTCGACCGGGCGCTCGCCGGACTGCCGCCCGTCGACACCGACGTACAGGTGCGCTTCCTGCACTCCTGCCGCGCCTACCTGGTCAAGGACTGGGAACAGCTGGTGCGGCACACCGACCCGCTGATCGACGACGCCATGCTCGGCATCGAGGCGGGCCTCTTCGGCGGCATGGCGCGGGTCCGGCTGGAGATGTACGGGCAGGCCGAGCCGCTGCTCTCCGCCGCCCTCATGCGCTGCCGCAGCGAACAGCCGCAGCGCAAGGAGCTGCGCTACTGGCTCGCCCGCGCGCACGAGGGCACCGGACGCTCCGCCGCCGCGCTGCCGCTGTACCGCGCCGTGCACCGGGTGGACCCCGCCTTCATGGACACCTCGGCCCGGCTCGCGGCGATCTCCGAGGGCGACGGGTACGACGACGGCACCGACCTCGCCGCCATCTCCCTGACCGGCCTCGGCCAGGACACGCTCGACGGGCCCGACGGCGTCGACACGCTGTTCGGCGCCGAAGGCCGCGACCTGAAGGTCACCGAGCCCGACCTCCCGTCCGGCGGCGGCCCGTCCGGCCCCGAAGGATCCTCCGAGGCCGAGACGGTGCGCGAGAAGGCGGTCATCCCCGTCAAGCCCACGCCGCCGCAGCTGCCGGCAGGGCCCACGGACCCCGAGCTCCTCGCCGAGGCCCTCGCGGAGCTGGAGCGCATGGTCGGCCTCGAACCCGTCAAGCGCCAGGTCAAGGCGCTGTCTGCGCAGCTCAACATGGCCCGGCTGCGCGCGGCGCAGGGCCTGCCCGTGCAGCCGCCGAAACGACACTTCGTCTTCTCCGGCCCCTCCGGCACCGGCAAGACCACCGTGGCCCGCATCCTCGGCCGGGTCTTCTACGCGCTCGGACTGCTGGGCGGCGACCACCTGGTGGAGGCCCAGCGCGCGGACCTGGTCGGCGAGTACCTGGGCCAGACCGCCGTGAAGGCCAACGAGCTGATCGACTCGGCGATCGGCGGCGTCCTCTTCGTCGACGAGGCGTACTCGCTCTCCAACTCCGGCTACGGCAAGGGCGACGCGTACGGCGACGAGGCGCTGCAGGTGCTCCTGAAGCGGGCCGAGGACAACCGCGACCACCTGGTGGTGATCCTCGCCGGGTACCCCGAGGGCATGGACCGCCTCCTCGCCGCCAACCCCGGCCTGTCGTCCCGCTTCACCACCCGCGTCGACTTCCCGTCCTACCGGCCCCTCGAACTCACCGCGATCGGCCAGGTCCTGGCCGCCGAGAACGGCGACGGCTGGGACGAGGAGGCCCTGGACGAGCTGCGCTCCATCAGCGGCCACGTCGTCGACCAGGACTGGATCGACGAGCTCGGCAACGGACGGTTCCTGCGCACGCTGTACGAGAAGAGCTGCGCGTACCGGGACCTGCGGCTCTCCGGCTACCCCGGCGAGCCGTCCCGCGCCGACCTGTCGACCCTGCGGCTCCCGGACCTGATGCAGGCGTACGGGGAGGTGCTCTCCGGGAGGGGGCCGACGGGCCTCTCCGGGGCGTGAGCCGCCGGTCATCCGTTAGAGGCGTTTTGACGTCCAAGTTCTCCCGCCCCGACGGGGAGTCGACGATCCTGCCCAGGTGACCACCTGGCTTGCGTGGGGTTTCTTCGCCGCCGTCGCGGCGTGCACCGGCACCGGCGTGGCCCTCTGGATGGAGTGCGGGCTCAGCTTCCAGCTGGCGGTGGACTGCTTCGTGGTCACGGACACGGTCCTGGCCACCGTCTTCGCCGCCTGCGGCGTCCCCCTCGCCTGGCGCCGCCCCCGCAACCCCATCGGCTGGCTCCTGCTGAGCGGCGGCGCCGCGCACGCGACCACGGTCCTGGCCCTCGGCCTCCTGGCGCTCGGCCTGCGCGACGGGTGGAGCGAGACCACGCTGCGGATCCTCGTCACCCTCGCCCTGGCCGGCTGGCCACTGGGCCTCAGGCTCTTCGTGCCGCTCGCGCTGCTCCTGTTCCCCACGGGCCGCCTGCCGGGCCCGCGCTGGCGTCCGGTGGCCTGGGGCACCGCCGCGGTCGGGGTCCTGTTCTGGCTGTGGTGCGTGACCACGCCCCATCCGTACGCGCTCGGCGGCCCCGTCGGCTATCTGCACGTCCTGTCGTGGCCGCCGCTCGAACCCCATCGCACCCAGACCGACCTCGCGGGCATCTTCGTACCGATGCTCGTGGACCTGGCCGCCCTGATGGTGCGCTACCGCTGGGGCGACGAGCGGCTGCGGCGGCAGATGCTGTGGCTGATGCTCGCCGTCCTGTGCGCCGTCCCGTGGTGGCCGCTCGGCATGAGCGCCAAGGCGCTGCAGGTGTTCATCGTCGCCCAGCCGGTGGCGATCGCCGTCGCGATCCTGCGCCCCCAGCTCCTGGACATCCAGTGGGTGGTCTCACGGGCCCTGCTGTACCTGCTGCTCTCCCTGGGCGTGCTCGGCGTGTACACGGGTGTGGTGCTCGTCCTCGACGACGTGCTGCGGGACACCTTCCACCTGGGCGGGGCCGCGCTCGTCGCGGTGGGCGTCGCGATCGCCTTCCATCCCGTGCGCAGCAGGCTCCAGCGCGTCATCGACCGGCTGCTGTACGGCGACCGCGGCGACCCGGTGCGCGCGCTCGACCGGCTCGGGGCCCGGCTCTCCGCCGAGGCGGGCCTGGACGGGCTGCTGCTCGCGGTCCGGGACGCGCTGCGGCTTCCGTACGCCGCGTTCCGCCTGGAGGGGCGGGCCGTGGCGGTGTCCGGGACCGAGCCGCCCGGCTGCGTGGTGGTGCCGCTGCCCGCCCCGGGCACGCGGGAGGCCGAGCTCGTCGTCGGCACCCGCCGGGGGCAGGCCCGGCTCGACGCGGAGGACCTGCGCACCCTGAAGGCGCTCGTCGTGCCGCTGGGCGTCGCGGTGCGGGCGACCGTCCTGTCCGAGGAGCTCACGGCCTCGCGGGAGCGGCTCGTCCTGGCCCGCGAGGAGGAGCGCCGGCGGCTCCGCCGCGACCTGCACGACGGGCTCGGCCCGACGCTCACCGGCCTCGCCTTCACCGCCGACGCCGCCCGCAACCTGGTGCGGGCCGAACCCGGCACCGCCGAGCGGCTCCTGGACCAGCTGCGCGGGCACGCGAGCGGCTCCATCGACGAGATCCGCCGCCTCGTCGAGGGGCTCAGACCGCCAGCGCTCGACGAGCTGGGCCTGGTCGTGGCCCTGACCCGGCAGGCGGAGCGGCTGAGCCACCGCGTGGGCGGCGCCCCGCTCGCCATCACCGTCGACGCGCCCGGCAGGCTCCCCCAGCTGCCGGCCGCGGTCGAGGTGGCGGCGTACCGCATCGCGACCGAGGCGCTCACCAACGCGGCCCGGCACTCGCGCGCCGACCACGCCCTCGTCCGCATCCGCATCGACGACGCGCTGCGCATCGAGGTCACCGACAACGGCGGCCCGTCCGCCCTGCCGTGGCAGCCCGGTGTGGGCCTGGCCACGATGGCGGAGCGGGCCGCCGAACTCGCCGGCTGGTGCCACAGCCGGCCCGGGCCCGACGGCGGGGAGGTCAGCGCCGTCCTGCCCCTGGGCCGGCGTGGCACCAGCGCGGCACCGTACGGCTGAGTGCCTGGCCACGTCAGCCGTACAGGCCCCACAGCAGCCGGAGGACGTACTCCCCGACGGCGACCCCCGTCGTCGCCCCTTCACCTCCCTCCGCCGCGGCGCCCGTAGACATTCCGACGCAGCCGACGAAGAGGGCCACGACGGCAAGAGTGGCGACGCCAAGTTCCTTGAGGCTCCGGTTCATTGCTGTGCTCCTCGGGGTGAGGCTGCCGCTTCATGCCCCACAGGATGTCCCCCGCGCGGCCCCGCGCATCAGGGAGCACGATCCTCCGCACGCCGGGAAAGCCTCCCGGCCCGGTCGGGTACCGGCACCCGGGACAACGGGGTCCGGCGGCCCGAAGATGGGTAGAAGGAAGCCGCCCGTTCCGACCTCGTGTGGGGAGCCGCGCCTTGACGTCATCCGCCGAACCCTGCGAGCTCACCGTGGTCCTGGCCGACGACCATCCCGTGGTGCGCGGCGGTCTGCGGGCGCTGCTCGGCTCCATCGAGGGCATCACGGTGGTCGGCGAGGCGGCGGGCGGCCGCGCCGCCGTGCGCGAGACGCTTCTGCACCGGCCGCGGGTGCTCGTCATCGACCTGGAGATGCCCGACCTCGATGGCGTCGGCGCGACCCGCGAGGTGCTCGCGGCCGCGCCGGACACGGCCGTACTCGTCCTGACGATGTTCGAGGACGACGAGTCGGTGTTCGCGGCGATGCGGGCGGGCGCCCGCGGCTACATCCTCAAGGGCGCATCACAGGACGAGATCGTCAGGGCGGTGCGCTGCGTCGCCGCCGGGGAGGCCATCTTCGGGCCCCGTATCGCCCGCCGGGTGGCCGAGTGGATGTCCCGGCCGCGGGAGGCCGCGGCGCGGTCGCCGTTCCCGGAGCTGACGGCGCGCGAGCTGGAGGTGCTCGACCTGATCGCCGCCGGGCTCGCCAACACGGCGATCGCCCGCCGCCTCCAGCTCGCCCCGAAGACCATCAGCAACCACGTGTCGGCGATCTTCGTGAAGCTCCAGGTCGCGGACCGGGCTGCGGCGATCGTCCGGGCCCGCAACGCGGGGCTTGGCCGGGGGCCTTGAGCGGTGTATCGGCCTGCGGCCTCGTCCTCAAGCGCCGGACGGGCTATAACTTGCCCGGCCGGTGCTTGAGGAGCCCGCTGTATCGGGAGGCCGCCCTATGGGGAGCTGTCGGGATCAGCCGACGAGTTCCTTTCCGCGTGTGGGTTCCGTTCCCGGTGACGGGACCGTTCGGGGTGCCGTCACCCGGTGTGCCGGGTCTCTTACCTCGCCCACCAGGAGTTCCAGGACGTCCTCCAGGGCGACCAGGCCGAGGACCTTGCCGCAGGGGTCGGCGACCTGCGCCAGGTGGGTCGCGGCGTGCCGCATCACCGACAGGGCGTCGTCCAGGGGGAGTTCGGCGCGCAGCGTCGTCATCTGGTGCCAGACCTGCTGCGGCACCGCGCGGTCGGTGTCCTCCAGGTCGAGGACGTCCTTCACGTGCAGATAGCCCATGAAGGCGCCGCCCTCCGCGCGGACCGGGAAGCGGGAGTAGCCCGTGCGCGCGGTGAGCTCGACGACCTGGTCCGGGGTGACCGAGGGGCCCACGGTGACCAGGGACGCGCTGTCGAGCAGGACGTCCGTGACCGGGCGCGAGCCCAGTTCGAGGGCGTCCTCCAGGCGTTCCTGCGCCTGCGGGTCGAGCAGCCCCGCCTGCCCCGCGTCCTCGACGAGCCGGCCGAGCTGGACGCTGGTGAAGACCGCCTCCACCTCGTCCTTGGGCTCGACCCTGAACAGCCGGAGCACGATGCGGGCGCACGCGCCGAGCGCCGCCGTGACCGGGCGGCACAGGCGGGCGAACGCGACCAGGCCCGGGCTGAGCCGGAGCGCGGTCCGCTCGGGCGCCGCCATCGCGAGGTTCTTCGGGACCATCTCGCCGATGACGAGGTGGAGGAAGACCACAACGCCGAGCGCGATCACGTACCCGAGCGGGTGGATCATGCCGTCCGGCAGGTGCACCGCGGCGAACAGCGGCTCCAGGAGGTGCGCCACGGTCGGCTCGGCGACCGCGCCGAGCGTCAACGAGCAGACGGTGATGCCGAACTGGGCGGCCGCCATCATCTGCGGCAGGTGCTCCAGGCCGTACAGGACCTGGCGGGCCCGCTTGCTGCCCAGGGGCTCGATCTGGCTGCGGCGCACGGACACGAGCGCGAACTCGGCCCCCACGAAGAAGCCGTTGGCGAGCACGAGCAGGACGGCGAACAGGAGTTGGAGCGCGCTCATCGGACGGCCTCCGCAGCGCCCGCGGCGACCCGCACCGCATCGGCGCCCTCGACGGCCCGCACGGCGTCGGCGCCCTCGGCCACGCGCACCAGGCGCACCCGCTCCGCGCGGTAGTGGCCGACCTGCCGCACCGAAAGCCGCCAGCCCGGCAGTTCGGCCCGGTCACCGGGCGCCGGGATGCGGCCGAGCAGATCGGCGACGAGCCCGGCCACGGTCTCGTACGGGCCCTCCGGCACGTCGAGCCCTATGCGCTGGAGCGTGTCGACGCGGCAGCCGCCGTCGGCGTCCCAGGCCGGGCGGCCGTCCTCGGCCGGTGCCGCGGCGAGCTCGGGCAGGTCCTGCCGGTCGTGCTCGTCACGGACCTCGCCGACGAGTTCCTCGACGATGTCCTCCAGGGTGACGACCCCGGCCGTGCCGCCGTACTCGTCGACGACGACCGCCATCGGCTGCTCGCTGCGCAGGCGCTCCAGGAGGGGCTGCACGGGCAGCGTCTCCGGGACGAGCAGGGGGGTCTTGGCGATGTGGCCGACAGGCGTGCGCAGGCGCCCGTCGGCGGGCACGGCGAGGGCGTCCTTGAGGTGCACCACGCCGACGACCTCGTCGATCCGCTCGCGGTAGACCGGGAAGCGGGACAGGCCGGTGGCGCGGGTCAGGTTGACCACGTCCTCGGCGGTCGCGGAGGCCTGCAGGGCGCTGACCTTCACGCGCGGCGTCATCACGTGCTGTGCGGTGAGTCCGCCGAGGGACAGGGTGCGGACGAACAGGTCGGCGGTGTCCTGCTCCAGGGCGCCGGCGCGGGCCGAGTGCCGGGCGAGCGAGACGAGTTCGCCGGGTGTGCGGGCGGAGGCCAGCTCGTCGGCGGGCTCCACGCCGAAGGCCCGCACGATCCGGTTCGCGACCGCGTTCAGAGCGGCGATCACCGGCCGGAACAGCCGGGAGAAGGCGCCCTGGGGGCCCGCCACGAAGCGCGCGACCTGGAGCGGCCGGGACACCGCCCAGTTCTTCGGCACGAGTTCGCCGATCACCATCTGCACGGCGGAGGCGAGGAGCATGCCGACGGCGACGGACACGCCGGGGACGGCGCCGTCCGGTATGCCGGCCGCCGTGAACGGGCCCGCGAGCAGGTGCGCGAGGGCCGGTTCGGCGAGCATGCCGATGACCAGGGACGTGATGGTGATGCCCAGCTGGGTGCCCGACAGCTGGAAGGAGAGCTCCTTCAGGGCGTCGACGACGGTGCGCGCGCGGCGGTCGCCGTCGGCGGCGGCCTCCTCGGCGTCCGGGCGCTCGACGGTGACGAGGCCGAACTCGGCGGCGACGAAGAAGCCGTTGGCGAGGATCAGCAGGAGGGCCGCTCCGAGGAGCAGCAGAGGGATGGTCATGATGCCGCCGCCTCGACCGGTGTCCGGGTCCCCGTATTCCGGGTCCCTGTATGTCGGGAGGGGGCGGCGCAGGTACTACAGGACGATCCGTCCATCGCCGGAGAGGGTCACTCCTCGGGTAGCAGGAGCCCCCCGGTGGGCCGGGGCCCGTGAGGGGGCGGGGCGGCACCTCAGGCCTGCCCCGCCACCAGATTAATCAAGACCCGCTCGAAAGGTCAGCCGCCGTCGCTGCCGGAGCGCGCCTCGGCGAGCGCCCGCAGCGCGCGGGCGTCGCCGATGGCCTGCTGCTTGGCGATGCCCGGCTGGATGCCGAGGGCGGGCAGGCTGGTGCCGTCGGTGAGGTTGAGGAACACCCAGGGGTCGCCGGGCCGCAGGTTGACCTGCACGATCTCGGCCCACTCCAGGCGGCGCCGGGTGGCGATGTTGACGACGGTCACCCCGGCCTCGTCGGCTTCGACCCGGGGCCGCGCCAGCATGGCGAGGGCGCCGGAGAGCAGCGCGCCGGTGAAGACGAAGCTGGTCCGCTCCCCCGGGTTGAGGTCGGGCAGGATCACCGCGATCACCAGGAGGACCACGAAGATCGCGACTCCGGCGGTGAGCAGCACGGCCCGGGTGCGGGTGGGCCGGAAGGTGACGGGCAGGGTGGGCAGGGCGGTGTGGTCGTCGGTCACGGCAGATGCTCCGGCCATCAGAGGCGGCAGGCGTGGATCGCCGTGGTCAGGATGGCCCGCGCCCCGATGGCGTACAGGTCGTCCATGACGCGCTGGGCGTCCTTGGTGGGGACCATGGAGCGGACGGCGACCCAGCCCTCGTTGTGCAGCGGCGAGATCGTCGGCGACTCCAGGCCCGGGGTGAGGGCGACGGCCTGCTCCAGGTGCTCGGCGCGGCAGTCGTAGTCCATCATCACGTAGGTCCGGGCGACGAGGACGCCCTGGAGGCGGCGCAGGAACTGCTGCACCTTCGGGTCGTCGGTGTCGGCGCCGGTGCGCCGGATGACGATCGCCTCGGACTTCATGATCGGCTCGCCGAAGACTTCGAGCCCGGCGTTGCGCAGGCTGGTGCCGGTCTCCACGACGTCCGCGATGACCTGGGCGACGCCCAGCTCGATGGCGGTCTCGACGGCGCCGTCGAGGTGGATGACGGAGGCGTCGACGCCGTTGTCGGCCAGGTGCTTGGCGACGATGCCCTCGTACGAGGTGGCGACGGTGCGGTCACCGAGGTCGTCGAGGCCCTGGGCGGTGCCCGGCTTGGCGGCGAAGCGGAAGGTGGAGCGGGCGAAGCCGAGCGGCAGGATCTCCTCGGCGTTGGCGCCGGAGTCGATCAGGAGGTCGCGTCCGGTGATGCCGATGTCGAGCTTGCCGGACGAGACGTAGATGGCGATGTCGCGCGGGCGCAGGTAGAAGAACTCGACCTCGTTCTCGGGGTCGACGAGGACGAGTTCCTTGGACTCCTTGCGCTGCTGGTACCCGGCCTCATGGAGCATCGCCGACGCAGGTCCGGACAGTGAACCCTTGTTGGGGACGGCGATGCGCAGCATGAGGTCGGATTCCTTTGCGTGAAGGGGTGGTGCGTGGAGCGTGTTCTGGGGGTGGACTTGGCGCGTGCTCTAGAGGTGGGCGTACACGTCGCTGAGGGAGATGCCGCGGGCGACCATCATCACCTGTACGTGGTACAGGAGCTGGGAGATCTCCTCGGCGGCGGCTTCCTTGCCCTCGTACTCGGCGGCCATCCACACTTCGGCGGCCTCTTCGACGACCTTCTTGCCGATCGCGTGGACGCCCTTCTCCACGAGCTCGGCGGTGCGGGATGTGGCCGGGTCGCCGTGGGCGGCCTTCTGCTGGAGCTCGGTGAAGAGCTCCTCGAACGTCTTCTTGGACATGGTGCCGCTCACTCTATCCGTCCGGCCGCCCCCGCTCACCGCCAGGGTTCGGAGATCGTACGCAGCGTGGCCGCGGTGGCGACGGCCGCCGTGACCGCCTCGTGCCCCTTGTCCTCGCTGGAGCCCTCGATGCCCGCGCGGTCCAGGGCCTGCTCCTCGGTGTCGCAGGTCAGGACGCCGAAGCCGATGGGGACCCCGGTGTCCACGGACACCTGGGTGAGGCCGTTCGTGACGCCCTGGCACACGTAGTCGAAGTGCGGCGTGCCGCCGCGGATGACCACGCCGAGCGCGACGATCGCGTCGTAGCCGCGGCCCGCGAGGACCTTGGCGACGACCGGCAGCTCGAAGCTGCCGGGCACGCGCAGGAGGGTCGGCTCGTCGATGCCGAGCTCGTGCAGGGCGCGCAGCGCGCCGTCGACGAGGCCGTCCATGACCTTCTCGTGCCACAGGGCGGCGATGACGGCGACGCGCAGGTCACCGCAGTTCTTCACGCTCAGTTCGGGGGCACCCTTGCCGCTCACGCGCTTCTCCTCTTGGGTCGTGGGGTTCGGTGGGTTTCGGTGGCGTTCGGCGTACGTCTACTGGTTGCCGCAGGCGGACATGTCGGTGTCGAGCCAGGGCAGGTCGTGGCCCATGCGGTCCCGCTTGGTGCGCAGGTAGCGCAGATTGTGCTCCCCCGCGGTGACCGGCATGGGCTCGCGGGCGATGACCTTGAGGCCGTGCCGCGCGAGGGCGTCGGACTTGTCGGGGTTGTTGGTCAGCAGGCGCAGGCTGTGGACGCCCAGGTCGACGAGGATCCGGGCGCCGGCGCCGTAGTCGCGGGCGTCGGCGGGCAGGCCCAGTTCGAGGTTGGCGTCCAGGGTGTCGCTGCCGCGCTCCTGGAGCTCGTAGGCGCGCAGCTTGGACAGCAGACCGATGCCGCGGCCCTCGTGGCCGCGCAGATAGACCACGACGCCGCGGCCCGCGTCGGCGATGCGCCGCATGGACTCCTGCAGCTGGGGGCCGCAGTCGCAGCGCAGGGAGTGGAAGACGTCCCCGGTCAGGCACTCGGAGTGGATGCGCACGAGCAGGTCGTCGCCGGTGCCGATGTCGCCGTGGACGAGCGCCACGTGCTCGACGCCGTCGGCGGTGGAGCGGTAGCCGTACGCGGTGAACTCGCCGAAGGACGTGGGCAGGCGGACCTCGGCCTCGCGGCGCACGGTCGGCTCGGAGGAGCGGCGGTAGGCGATCAGGTCCTCGATGGAGATGATCGTCAGGCCGTGCTTGCGGGCGAACGGGATCAGCTCGGGCAGGCGCAGCATCCGGCCGTCCTCGCCGGCGATCTCGCAGATCGCCCCGGCCGGGCTGAGGCCCGCGAGCCGGGCGAGGTCGATGGCGGCCTCGGTGTGGCCGTTGCGGGCGAGGACGCCGCCCGGCTTGGCGCGCAGCGGGAAGATGTGTCCGGGGCGGACGAAGTCGTCGGGGCCGTATGTGCCGCTGGCGAGCATCTGGAGCGTGGTGGCGCGGTCGGCGGCGGAGATGCCGGTGGTCACGCCGTGCGCGCCGCTCGCGTCGACGGTCACGGTGAAGGCCGTGCTCATCGACTCCGTGTTGTCGGCGACCATCTGCGGCAGCTGGAGGCGGTCGAGCTCGTCGGCCTCCATGGGCGCGCAGACCAGGCCGCGGCACTCGCTCATCATGAAGGCCACGACCTCGGTGGTGGCCTTCTCGGCGGCGATGACGAGGTCGCCCTCGTTCTCCCGGTCCTCGTCGTCGACGACCACGACGGGGCGGCCCGCGGCGATGTCGCGGATGGCCTGCTCGATGGGGTCGAGGCAGAGGTCCTCGGTGTTGTCCGCGGTGTAGGGGAAGCGCTCCGCGGGCACGGCCGGAAGCTGCTCGTCCTGTGCGGCGGGCGACTGCGGGGCGGCGGGCCTGGGCGCGGCGGGCGCCTCGTTCGGGGCGGCGGGCGAGGGGTGGGTGGTCATGCCGGGGCTCCTTCCATGACGGGCTGCTGCTGCGGAGCGGCCGCGGCCGTGCGCGAGCGCAGCCACCAGTCGCGCAGGCCCCACAGGACGAGGGCGAGATAGACGACGTACACGAGACCGGAGAAGGCGAGGCCGCTGGAGAACGCGAGGGGGACGCCGACGACGTCGACGAGCAGCCAGGCGAACCAGAACTCGACGAGGCCGCGCGCCTGGGCGACCATCGCGGCGAGCGTGCCGACGAAGATGTACGCGTCGGGCCAGGGGTTCCAGGACAGCTCGGGCACGGCGGTGAACAGGGCGCCGACCGCGAGGGTGCCGACGGCGGTGCCCGCGAGGAGGACGCCGCGCTCCTTCCAGGTGGCGAAGCGGACGGCGATGGAGCCGTCCTGGGCCCGCTTGGTGCCGCGGGTCCACTGGTGCCAGCCCCAGACGGCGACGCCGATGACGAGCAGCTGCTTGCCGACGCCGCCGGACAGCTGCGCGGAAGCGTACGCGGTGACGAGGATCAGGCCGGACAGGAACTGGGCGGGCCAGGTCCACACCGAGCGGCGCCAGCCGAGGGCCAGGGCCAGCAGGCCGATGCAGTTGCCGATCATGTCGGACCACATGATGTGCTGGCCGAAGGCCGTGAAGGCCTCGGAGTTGAGCCAGGTGGTCACCGGGAGGCCTCCTCTGTCTGCGTACGGGTGCCGAGGAGGCGCTCCACGTACTTGGCGATGACGTCGACCTCGAGGTTGACGGGGTCGCCGGGCTGCTTGACGCCGAGCGTGGTCAGGGCGAGCGTCGTGGGGATCAGGCTGATGGTGAAGTAGTCGGGTCCGGCGTCGACGACGGTCAGGCTGACGCCGTCGACGGTGATGGAGCCCTTCTCGACGACGTAGCGGGCGAGGTCCGCGGGCAGGGAGACCTTGACGAGCTCCCAGTTCTCGGAGGGCTTGCGGTCGACGATGGTGCCGGTGCCGTCGACGTGGCCCTGCACGATGTGCCCGCCGAGGCGCGCGCCCACGGCGGTGGGGCGCTCCAGGTTGACGCGCGAGCCGGGCGCGAGGGCGCCGAGGCTGGAGCGGTTCAGGGTCTCGGCCATCACGTCGGCGGTGAACTCGTCGCCCTCGTGCTCCACGACCGTCAGACACACGCCGTTGACGGCGATGGAGTCGCCGTGCTTCGCGCCGTCGGTGACGACGGGGCCGCGCAGACGGAAGCGGGACGCGTCGCCCAGGTTCTCGACGGCGGTGACTTCGCCCAGCTCTTCGACGATTCCGGTGAACACGCTCAGTGCTCCTTCGTTGCGAGGGTGGCGGTGATGCGCAGATCGGGTCCGACGCGGACGGCCTCGGTCATGTCAAGGCGCAACGCGTCGGTGACGGTGGTGATTCCGGCGGCCGCGAGGGCCGTGGGGCCCTCGCCGAGCAGCGCCGGTGCGAGGTAGCCGACGACCCGGTCGACGGCGCGAGCGGCGACGAACGCCCCGGCGAGGGTCGGGCCGCCTTCGAGAAGCACGGACCTGACGCCGCGCGTGTGCAGTTCGGTGAGCAGGGCCGCGATGTCCACGCCGCGGGCGGCGCGCGGGAGGCGCACCGTGTCCACGCCGGGCAGGGCGGGCGCGTCCTCGGCCACCGCGACGAGCGTCGGCGCGGCGTCGTCGAGGACGCGGGCGCCGGGGCGCACCGCGGTGCCGTGCGTGTCGACGACGACGCGCAGCGGCTGCCGCGCGCCGTCGATGCCGCGCACGGCGAGGTGCGGGTCGTCGGCGCGCTGGGTGCCGGAGCCGACGACGACCGCGTCGCACTCGGCGCGCAGGCGGTGCACGTCGGCGCGGGACGCGGCGGAGGTGATCCACCGGCTGGTGCCGTCGGCGGCGGCGACGCGGCCGTCGAGCGTGGCGGCGTACTTCCAGGTGACGTGGGGGCGGCCGGTGCGCACGGAGGTCAGCCAGGCGGCGTTGACCGCTTCGGCCTCGTCCGCGAGCAGGCCGGGCTCGACGTCCACCCCGGCCGCGCGCAGGGTGGCGCCGCCGCCGGTGGCGTCCGGGTTCGGGTCGCCGACCGCGTACACGACGCGGGTGATGCCGGCGTCGATCAGGGCCTGGGCGCAGGGTCCGGTGCGGCCCGTGTGGTTGCAGGGTTCCAGGGTGACGACGGCGGTGGCGCCGCGGGCCCGCTCGCCCGCCGCGCGCAGGGCGTGGACCTCGGCGTGCGGGCCGCCGGCGCGCTGGTGGTAGCCCTCGCCGACCGTCTTACCGGCGGCGTCGATGATGACGCAGCCGACGACGGGGTTCGGGCTTGTGAAGCCGAGTGCGCGCGCGGCGAGCGCGACAGCGTGTCGCATGGCGACTGCTTCGGCTGCGGTGGCCACCGGGTCCTCCTGCCTCTTCGGGCACGGACTCCGGGGCGCGTCGATGACGACGACTACGTACGAACAAGGACACCGACGGGGCCGACGACGCCGGAAAAGACACCTGTCCCTTGATGGAACAAGCCACTACGGCGCCACGGCACACCCACAGGTATGCCTGCTCGCCGCGCACTGCCTCCCATCCGGACTTTCACCGTCGGTCCAGGAGTTTCACCTGGTCAACCGGCCACTGGAGGTGACCGGGTCGCGGACTGTAACCGCCGGTTCGGAATTACACCGACCCCGGAGTGCGCTGCTTGTTGGTACGAGGCCAGTGTGCCACGCCCCGATAGCGGCCATGCGGGTGACCTTCTGTGGTCTGGCTCACAACCGACGGTCACCCCCGTGCGGCCGGATCTCGACGCCCACTTCCGGCCGGACCCGACGCCGACTCCCGGCCAGAAACGGGAGATCACCTTCCGGAATCGGCTTGGTCCATACCTATTGACGCTCTGGTCTAGTCCTCTTAACGTCTGCGTCACTCCGCGGAGAGGCCCGCCCGGTGTGCGCACATCACGGGCCGCCGACCCCGTTCGTTGTGCGCCACCGAGCCTCCCCAGGAGGAACCGACGTGCCCACCCCCACTCGGGCGAGAACCCTGCTCCTGTCCGCCGGCGCAGCCGTCGCCGGACTGCTCCTGAGCACCCTCGCCACGACGGCCTCGCAGGCGGCGGATCCCACCGACACCGCAGCCCACGAGTCGTGCAGACCCGACGGCCTCTACCGGACCCCCGGCGTGGACGTCCCCTACTGCTCCGTCTACGACGCCCAGGGCCGCGAGAAGATGGGCGCCGACCACCAGCGCCGCGTCATCGGCTACTTCACCGGCTGGCGCACCGGCAAGAACGGCGAGCCCGCCTACCTCGCCTCCGACATCCCCTGGGACAAGGTCACCCACCTCAACTACGCCTTCGCCCACGTCGGCAAGGACAACAAGATCTCCGTCGGCTCCGACGGCGAGAAGAACGCCGCGACCGGCATGACCTGGCCCGGCGTCGCGGGCGCCGAGATGGACCCCGCGTACTCCTACCAGGGTCACTTCAACCTCCTGAACAAGTTCAAGAAGAAGCACCCGAACGTCAAGACCCTGGTCTCCGTGGGCGGTTGGGCCGAGACCGGCGGCTACTTCGGGGACGACGGCAAGCGCGTGGACTCCGGCGGCTTCTACTCGATGGCCACCAACGCCGACGGCTCCGTGAACCAGGCGGGCATCGACACCTTCGCCGACTCGACGGTCGCGTTCATCAAGAAGTACGGCTTCAACGGCGTCGACATCGACTACGAGTACCCGACGACGATGAAGGACGCGGGCAACCCGCTGGACTGGCAGCTTGCCAACGGCCGCCGCGCGGGCCTGGTCAAGGGCTACGCGGCGCTGATGAAGGCGCTGCGCGAGAGGCTGGACCGGGCCGGCGCCGCCGACGGCAAGCACTATCTGCTCACCGTCGCCGCGCCGTCCTCGGGCTATCTGCTGCGCGGCATGGAGACCTTCCAGGTCCAGAAGTACCTGGACTACGTCAACATCATGTCGTACGACCTGCACGGCGCCTGGAACGAGTACGTGGGCCCCAACGCCTCGCTGTACGACGACGGCAAGGACAACGAGCTCGCGGCGGCCGGCGTGTACGGCAGCCAGCAGTACGGCGGGATCGGCTACCTCAACACCGACTGGGCGTACCACTACTTCCGCGGGTCGATGCCCGCGGGCCGCATCAACATCGGACTGCCGTACTACACACGGGGGTTCAAGAACGTCCAGGGCGGCACGGACGGCCTGTGGGGCAAGGCCGCCACGACGAACTGCCCGGCCGGGTCCGGGCTCACCAAGTGCGGTGACGGCGCCGTCGGCATCGACAACCTGTGGCACGACAAGGACGACAACGGCAAGGAGTCCCCGGCCGGTTCGAACCCGATGTGGCACGCCAAGAACCTGGAGAAGGGCGTCGTCGGGGACTACGTGACCAAGTACGGCATCGCCGCCGACACCAAGCTCACCGGCACCTACGCCCGCAAGTACGACTCCACGCTGGTCGCCCCGTGGCTGTGGAACGCCGAGAAGAAGGTCTTCCTGTCCACCGAGGACGAGCAGTCGGTGAAGGCCAAGGCGGACTACGTGGTCGACAAGGGCATCGGCGGCACGATGGTGTGGGAGCTCGCGGGCGACTACGGGTTCAACGCCGCCAAGGGCCAGTACGAGATCGGCGACACGCTCACCACGGCGATGTACGAGAAGTTCAGGTCGGCCACCCCGTACGGGGCGAAGGTCGCGGGCAAGGAGCTGCCCACGAAGGCCGTCGACATCGGCGTGGAGTTCGGCGACTTCAAGCTCGGCGACTCCAACTACCCGATCACGCCCAAGCTGAAGATCACCAACAGGACGAAGACGACCCTGCCGGGCGGCACGGAGTTCCAGTTCGACTACTCCACCTCGGCCCCCGCCAACGCCTCCGACCAGTCGGGCTTCGGCACCAAGGTGATCAGCACCGGCCACACCGGGACCAACGCGGGCGGCCTCAAGGGCGACTTCCACCGCGTCTCGCTGAAGCTGCCCGGCTGGCAGACGCTCGCGCCCGGCGCGTCCGTCGACCTGTCGTTCAACTACTACCTGCCGGTGTCGACGCCGTCGAACTGGACGGTGACCATCGGCGGGACCACGTACGCCCTCGCCGGTGACCTGGCGCGCGGCACGACGGTGGTCGAGCCCGGCACCGGTACCGGCCCGACCGATCCGCCCGGCAAGTGCACCGCGCCCGCGTGGAGCGCGTCGTCCGAGTACGGCTCCGGGACGACCGTGTCCCACAAGTCGCACACCTGGAAGGCCAAGTGGTGGACGAAGGGCGACGAGCCCGGCACCACCGGCGAGTGGGGCGTGTGGCAGGACCTCGGCGCCTGCTGACACCCCTCAGCCGGGCAGTCGCCGCTCCCACCCGAGCGGCCACTGCCCACCCCCCCCCAGACGCCCGGCGGCGGGAAGAAACGCCCTTGCCCCGCCGCCGGGCATCCAGCCCGCCCCGGCCCCTGCCCTCACCCAGGCCGGGGCGCCGTCATGCCCCGGCCGTGCCCCGGTCACGCTCCGGCCATGCCCCGGTCATGCCCCGGTCGTGAACAGCTCGTCCTGTGCCGCGTCGCGGGCCGTGAGCAGGGCGCCGCGCAGCACCGCCGCGCCGCCGAGCGCGCTCGCCCGCACCTCCGTGCGCAGCGGCGAGATCGTGGCGACCCGCTCCGCCACGCGCTTGGCCAAGGCGTCGCCGCCCGCGCGGCCCAGCTCGCCACCGAGCACCACGCACCCGGGGTCGAGCACGGCCACGACGGAGGCGGCGCCGATGGCGACGCGGTCGGCGAGCGCCCCGAGGAAGGGGTCGTGGTCCGTCTCGACGGCGTGCCGGACCAGCGCGGCGGCGGGCAGTTCGGACGGCTGCGGGTCGGCCGTCAGGCCGTGCTCGGCGGCGAGTTCCACCACCGCGGCGGATCCGGCGAGCGAGTGGAAGCCGCCGTCGCAGCCCGTCGCGGACGGCAGGCCGCCCGTGCCCGGCACCGGCAGGAAGCCGATCTCGCCGGTGCCGCCGGAGGCACCGCGGCGCAGCGTGCCGTCCAGGACGACGGCCGCGCCCGTGCCCTCGCCGAGCCACAGCAGCACGAAGGTGTCGCGGTCGTGCGCGGCGCCGTCGCGCTGTTCGGCGCGGGCGGCGAGGTTGGTCTCGTTCTCCACCAGGACGCGCGCGGGCAGGCGCTCGGTCAGGGCCGACACCAGGCGGCGGTGCCAGGCGGGCAGGCCCGCCGAGTCGCGCAGGTCGCCGGTGGCCGGGTCGATCAGGCCGGGGGCGCCGACGCCGACGGTGTGCAGGCGGGTCGCGCCGGCCGCGCGCGCGGTGCGCTCGACGAGGGCGACGGCCCGCTCGACGGCGGGTCCGGTGCGGGTGGAGCCCTCGATGGGCAGGGACCCCTCGGCGAGCCGCTCCCCGAGCAGATCGGCGACGACGACCGACACGCCCTCGGTGCGCACGTCGAGCGCGGCCAGCTGGGCCCGGTCGGCGACGATGCCGTAGAGCCGGGCGTTGGGGCCGCGGCGCCGCTCCCCGGCCTCGCCCACCACCGTGATCAGGCCGGAGCCCTGGAGGCGCTCCACGAGGTCGGCGACGGAGGGCCGGGACAGGCCGGTGAGCTCCTTCAACCGGCCCGCCGTCAAGGGACCTTCGCTCTGCAGCAGGCTCAGCGCGAGCCGGTCGTTGATGGCCCGAGCGGTGCTCGGTGATGCGGGCATGGCCGGATCCTTCCACAGCGCTCGCGTCGAGCCGCCCATGGAGCGGGCGCCTCCGTTTTTCGCGTGCATATTCGGTTCCCTGGATCCCTTTTATCAGGCAGGGTTCCTGATAGTTTACTGCGGCGGCCCCGGACGGGACCGTGTGAGGGGTGGATTGGATGAGGGAACAGGACCAGGGCGTCCAAGTGGTCTACGGCAAGCGGCAGTTGAGCCGGGCCCGGATCGCCGTCGCCGTCGTCTTCTGCGTGCACGGCTCGGTCGCCGGGTCGTTCGCGACGCGCGTGCCGTGGATCCAGGACCACACGGGCGTCAGCAAGGGCCTGCTCGGTCTCGCGCTCGCCTTCCCGGCGATCGGCGCCTCCGTGGCGATGCCGCTCGCGGGCTGGGTGAGCCATCGCTTCGGCGCGCGCACGGCGCTGCGCGGGCTCCTCGTGCTGTGGACCCTCGCCCTCACGCTCCCCTCGCTCGCGCCGAACCTGCTCACGCTGTGCGCGGCGCTCTTCGTGTACGGCGCGACATCCGGCATGTCGGACGTCGCGATGAACGCACTGGGTGTCGAGGTCGAGACCCGCATGGAGAAGTCGATCATGTCGGGCCTGCACGGCATGTGGAGCACGGGCGCCCTGATCGGCTCGGCGGGCGGCACGATCGCGGCCCATCTGCACGTCGACGCCCGTGTGCACCACCTCTTCGCCGCCGCGGCGCTCACCGCGCTCGGCCTGATCGCCTGCCAGGGCGTGCTCGACCTGCGCGGCACGCCGGACGAGGCGCCGCCGCCGCGGTTCGCGCTGCCGCCGAAGTCGGCGCTGCTCATCGGCGCGGTCGGCTTCTGCGCGGTGTTCGCGGAGGGCGCGAGCCTGGACTGGTCGGCGGTGTACCTCAAGGACGTGCTCGACACCTCCGCGGGCCTGGCCGCCGCGTGCACCACCGGCTTCACGCTGACCATGGCGATCGCCCGGTTCGCGGGCGACAAGGTGGTGGACCGGTTCGGCGCGGTGCGCACGGTGCGCGCGGGCGGGGCGTGTGCCGCGCTCGGCGGGCTGCTCGTGGTGACGGCCCAGCACGTGGCGATGGCCATGACCGGCTTCGCCCTGATGGGCCTCGGCATCGCGGTCGTCGTCCCGCTGGCGTTCGCCGCCGCGGGCCGCAGCGGCCAGAACCCCAGCCAGGCCATCGCGGGCGTCGCCACCATCACGTACACGTCGAGCCTGATCGCCCCGTCGGCGATCGGCACGCTCGCCGACCTGACCAGCCTGGTGGTGTCCTTCGGCCTGGTGACGGTGCTCGCCTGCGGGCTCACGGTGTTCGCGGGCGTCCTGGGCACGGGCAGGCGGGCGCCGACGCAGGTGCCCGCACAGCAGACGGCGACGGCGGAGCGCAAGAGCTGACGGTGGCACACACGCCCAGGGGCGCGCCGGAGCCGGTACGTGCCCGCTGCCGGTCTGTCCGCACGGCGGCGGGCGCGCTAGCGTGGAACGCGCATCGTGAGGTGGCCCAGGGCCGGGTGGAAGCGGCCGGAGCGGGACCTTGGACGGGCTAGCGGGATCTGAGGCGAGCTGAACTCCCTGTCAGCGAGCACGGCATGGCCCCCCGTGAGGCCCCTTTCCTCCCCCGTTCGTGCAAGCCCCCAGGCCCCCGGGTCGTCGTCGTGGACGCGGGACACGGCAGATTGGGCGTGCCACGATGCCGACCACCGAACGTGAAGCCGTGATCGCCGAGGCCGTGTGCGGCCTCACCCACCGTGCCGACGGCTTCGACCCGCTGGAGCTGCTGCACGACCTGACGGACCACGCCCTGGCCCTGCTGCCCGTCCAGGGCGCCGGTGTCACCGTCCTGGACGAGCGGGGCGAGGTCTCCTACGCCACCGCGAGCGACGAGTGCTGCCGCGAACTGGAGGAGATCCAGGTCGACCTGGACGAGGGCCCCTGTGTGGACAGCGCCCGTGACGGGGCCCTGCTCGCCCCCGTCGAACTGGGGCACGGCCGCCCCGGCGACCTGCGCTGGCCCCGCTTCACCCGGCACGCCCGGGCGGTGGGCGTCATCGCCGTCGCCGCCGTACCGCTCAGCGCGCCCGGGTACACCCTCGGCGCGCTCAACCTGATGATCGCCCGGCCGCCGTTGCCGTCCCCTCTCGACGTACGCCTCGCCCAGGTCCTCGCCACCGCCGTCGCCGGCCGTTTCCAGCTCCAACAGCGGCTGCACAGCCAGGAGACCGTGGTCGGTCAGCTCCAAGGAGCCCTGCACAGCCGCATCGTGATCGAACAGGCCAAGGGCGTCCTGTCCGAGCGCCATCGGATCTCCATGGACGAGGCGTTCGCCCGGCTGCGCGCCCATGCCCGCTCCCGGCGGCGCAAGCTCAGCGAGCTGGCCGCCGAAGTCGCCGAGGGCCAAGGCCCCGCCGAACTGAACGCCCAGCGATGAACGGCCCACCCAGTGACGCCGGGTGGACGACCTCCAGTACACCCTGGGCGAAGGCCCCGTCCTGGACGCCGCACGCTCGGGCCGCACCGTCCGCACCCCGGACCTGACCGCCGCCCCCGCCGCCCGATGGCCCGCCTGCAAGGACGCCGCCCTGCGCACCCGGGCCCGCGCGATGATCGCCAAACCGCTCCTGCTCGGCACCATCCCCATCGGCGTGCTCGCCGGCTACCGCAGGACCGCGGGCAGGACCTCCCCCTCGGCCAGGCCCTGGCCCGGCTGCGCGCCCATGCGTTCAGCCACGACCGGGCGCTGCTGCACGTCGCCCGTGACGTCCTCGCGTACCGCCTGTTCCTGGAGACGGGCTGACGCGTGGCGGCGCACCCGTCGTCCCATGACGGTCAGCCCACGATCGAGTCGAGCTGTTCGGCCGCGGGCCGCAGCGCCCACAGGTCTCCGCCGGGCGGCGCCTCAAGGCGGGGCAGCGCCGCCTGCGCCGCCCGGTCCCCCGCGTCGGCGGCCGCGTGCACGACGTCGCTCGCCGCGTACCGGCGGAAGTCGAGTTCCGGGTGCGGCCAGGGCCGCTCGCCCGTCGCCGCGGGCAGCAGATAGCGGACGGCCTTGACCAGGCTCTGCCCGGCGGGGCCCCGGTACGACCAGAGGTCGGCGCCGACGTGCCGGCCGATGTCGGCGAGGCGCGTGTAGGCGACGAGGTCGAACGTCGAGTAGTGCCAGCTGCGGGTGCGGGTGAGCTCCTGCGGCTGGCTGCCGTCGGCGGCGATCTGCGGATCGATGCGCCGGGCGCGGGCGTCCAGGACGGTCCTGCGGGCGAGCGCCTCGTCCCCGTTCGCGTACGCGAGGGCGGCGAGCTGCAGGTCGTAGAAGGTGCCGTGGTTGTTCTTGGCGGCGGCCTCCTGCTTGCCGAACGCGCTGTCCGTGAGCCAGTCCTGGAAGTCCTTGTTCCAGGCCCGCATCCGGGCCCGGTCGGCCTTCGTCCAGGTCGGGGCGCCGGTGGCGAGGACGGCCTGCGCGTCCAGGACGGCGGTGTACGACTGCGAGAAGTCGATGATGCCGATGGCCCGGCCGTCGTACGCGCACGGGATGAACTGCCCGTGGTTCAGGTGCGGGTTCATGCGGGTCGCCGGGTCGAGGAACCAGGTGCGCAGGATCGTCGCGGCGTGCTCGGCGTACTTCTGGTCGCCGGTGTAGTACCAGGCGAGCGCCAGGTCGTACGTCGAGTCGAAGACGTTCTCGGCGTCGCGCCGGTCGGTGCCGGTGTCGACCTCGGGGTTGCGTTCGCCGTCGCGCTGTTCGTAGGGGCAGCCCCAGGGGTTCTCCGGCGACGTGGGCCGGGTCGGCCACCAGTACGGGGCCTGGCTCAGATAGTCGTGCGGGTCGCCGCCGGGCGCGGGCCGGGGCTTGTCGACGACGGTCCAGGGGCCCTTGCCGAGCCACTGGTCGGCGCGGTCCGTCAGGCCCCGGAGGGCGCGGCGGAGCTGCGGGTCACCCTTGTCGAGCCGCGCCTTGGTGTCGGCGAGGCGGCGGCCGTCGAGGACGGTGGTGTGGGGGGCGGCGGGCCGCGCGGCGACGGGCTTCGTGGCGGCGGCCGGGGCGGCCGGAGCAGGTGCCGCTGCCACCAGTGCGGCGGCGACGGCGGCCCCGGCCGTGAGCAGGGCTCCCAAACGGGTACGAGCACGCATCGCACTCCAATCAGATATGTGAACGAGGTTCACCGACCTGGCCGCGCCACCGTACCGGAGGAGCCGGAGGGAAGCCGCACTTACGTCGCATTAACATGTCGACGCTGATCGTCGACATGACGACACGGCTCGTTCCCCGCGACGGCACCGCTCGTCCCGCGCACAGAAAGCGAACTCACCATGGATCTCGGCGTGCGCTGGAAGCTGCACGGCGACGGGCGAACGCCCGCGCCAGGGGCGGTCGTCCGCCCCGACGAACGCCTCTCCTGGCCCCGCACCGCCGGGCTCGGCGCCCAGCACGTCGTGGCGATGTTCGGGGCGTCGTTCGTCGCGCCGGTCCTGATGGGGCTCGACCCGAACCTCGCGATCATGATGTCGGGCGTCGCGACCGTCATCTTCCTGCTCGCCACCCGCGGCCGGGTGCCCAGCTACCTCGGCTGTTCCCTGTCCTTCGTGGGCGTGGCCGCGGTGATCCGGGCGCAGGGCGGCTCCAGCGCGACGGTGACGGGTGCCGTGTTCGTGGTGGGCGCGGTGCTGTTCCTCGTGGGGCTCGCGGTGCAGCGGTTCGGCGCGCGGATCATCCACGCGGCGATGCCGCCGGTCGTCACGGGCGCGGTCGTCATGCTCATCGGCTTCAACCTCGCGCCGGTGACGGCCGCGACGTACTGGCCGCAGGACCAGTGGACCGCGCTGTTCGTGATGCTCTTCACCGGATTGGCCGTGGTGTGCCTGCGCGGTTTCTGGTCGCGCGTCGCGATCTTCCTGGGTCTGGTCTTCGGATACGCCCTGTCCTGGGGCCTCGACGCCGTCTTCGGCAAGATCCACTCGGCGGACGGCTCCGGCAAGGTCACCGACCACTGGCGCCTTGACCTGTCGGCGGTCGGCCACGCGGACTGGATCGGCCTGCCCTCCTTCCACGGGCCGAGCTTCGAGTGGTCCGCGATCCTGGTGGCCCTGCCGGTCGTGATCGCGCTCGTCGCCGAGAACGCGGGGCACGTCAAGGCGGTCGGCGAGATGACCGGCGACGACCTGGACGGCAAGCTCGGTACCGCGATCTCCGCGGACGGCGCCGCGTCCATGCTGTCCACGGCGGTCGGCGGCCCGCCCAACACGACGTACTCCGAGAACATCGGCGTGATGGCCGCGACGCGGGTCTACTCCACGGCCGCGTACTGGGCGGCGGCCGGGTTCGCGCTCCTCTTCGGGCTCTGCCCCAAGTTCGGGGCGGTCGTCGCCGCGATTCCCGGCGGGGTGCTCGGCGGGATCACCGTCATCCTGTACGGCATGATCGGGCTGCTCGGCGCGCAGATCTGGATCAACGCCGATGTGGATCTGCGCAATCCGCTGAACCTGGTTCCCGCCGCCGCGGGCATCATCATCGGTGTCGGCAACGTGTCCCTGAAGTTCACCGACAACTTCTCGCTGAGCGGGATCGCGCTCGGCACGATCGTCGTGATCACCGGGTACCACGTCCTCCGCGCCTTCGCGCCCGCCCACCTCAAGACCCAGGAGCCGCTCCTGGACTCGGGGACGTCCACGTACGACGAGGACCGGGGGTAGGCCCTCGCGGGGGCGCCCCAGACCCACCCCTTCCCGAACCAGGGGGCTGCGCCCCCTGGGACCCCCGCCGTATCGCCGCTCCGCGGCTCGCCCTCAAACGCCGGGCGGGCTGAAATCTTCGCCGCT
>NZ_JBHYJH010000117.1:0-31639 GCF_042740445.1 Streptomyces sp. NPDC059003
CCGGGCGCGCGGCGGGGGACTCCGCGGGGGGCGTAGTGACGGTTGCAGAGGCAGTCGGAGCGGCCCCCCATCACCCCGTTCCACCCGCCGCCCCCCGGCACTTGGGTGCCGGGGGCCGCCTCGCGTCCGCTCACGGGCCGTTGTCAGTGGTCCGTGTCAGCATCGAGGACGTGGAGAAACTGCGGCAGCTGCGCCTGGCAAAGGACGCGATGGACCGCGACTGGGCCGACCCCGACCTCGACCTGGCCGCGGTGGCGGCCTGCGCCGGTTACTCCCGCTACCACTTCATCCGCGCCTTCAAGGCGGCGTACGGGGAGACGCCGGGCCAGTATCTGTCCCGCCGCCGCATCGAGCGGGCCGAGGACATGCTGCGCTCGGCCGACCTGGCGGTCACGGAGGTGTGCCTCCTCGTCGGCTTCACCAGCCTCGGCACGTTCTCGTCGACCTTCAAGCGCCGGACCGGACTCACCCCCAGCGAGTACCGCGCGCGGCACGTGGGGCGCGGAGCCGCGCTCATACCCGGGTGTTACGCACTGCTGTGGGCGGGCGGCTTCCCCCGGCGCGAGGACCGCAATTCTCAAGAAGCGGGGTGAGCGCCCCGCTGCCTACGGTGGCCCGGCAAGGACGGAACAACCCCCCACCAGGAGCACATCATGATCAAGGGACTCGCCATCTCCACCGTCTGGGTCCTCGACCAGGACCGCGCGAAGGAGTTCTACACGGAGAAGCTGGGCCTGGAGGTCCGTACGGACATGACGTTCGGCGAGGGCGGGATGCGCTGGCTCACCGTCGGCGCCAAGGACCAGCCGGACGTCGAGTTCGCGCTGATGGTGGCGGGTGGCGCCGGCATGGACCCCGAATCGGCCCAGGCCCTGAAGAAGCTGGTCACCAAGGGGGTCCTCGGCGCGGGCTCCCTGACCACCGACGATGTCTACGGGGACTACGAGACGCTGAAGGCCCGCGGCGTCGAGTTCCTCCAGGAGCCGCAGGAGCGCCCGTACGGCATCGAGGCGATCTTCCGCGACGACTCGGGGAACTGGTTCTCGTTCACGCAGCGCCGCGAGGGCGGCCTCGACCTCGACAAGGACTGGGCCTGCTGACGCGGCCGGTGCTGCTGACGCGGCTGGGTCTGCTGACGCGGCCGGGCCTGCCCAAGGAGCCGGACCCGGGCCGCCGCCCGGCGCACGCTCAGCCGAGATCCGGGAGCTGCAGCATCGGATAGCTCCCGGTGTTCGTCGGCGCGTGCTCCGGCAGCCACAGGACCGCCACCGCGCCCTCGGCGGGCACGTCGGGCGCGGACCCCGGCGGGCGGATATTGCGGAAGGTAAGGCGCGCCCCGAGGACCCGGGCCTGGCCCGCCGCGATGGTCAGGCCCAGGCCGTGACCGCGGCCCGCACGGTCCGCGGAGCCGGTGCGGAAGCGGCTCGGCCCCTCGGCGAGCAGCGCCTCCGGGAAGCCGGGGCCGTGGTCGCGCACCCGCACCACGCGGCCCTCGACGCTGACCTCGATGGGCGGCTTGCCGTGCTTGGCGGCGTTCATGACGAGGTTGCCGATGATGCGCTCCAGGCGGCGCGGGTCGGTGGTGACCTCCGACTCGTGCACGACCGTCACCGTGACGTCGGTGCTGAGGATGGCCATGCGGCGGCTCACGAACTCGCCGAGCATGATGTCCTGCAGCTCGGCCCGCTCGGACGCCGAGTCGAGCCGGGCCACTTCGAGCACGTCCTCCACCAGCGTGCGCATGGCCTGCGCCCGGTCCTTGACCAGCTCCGTCGGCCGGCCGGGCGGCAGCAGCTCGGCGGCCGTGAGCAGCCCGGTGACCGGGGTGCGCAGCTCGTGCGCGATGTCGGCGGTGACCCGGCGCTCGGCCTCGAGGCGCTGCTTGAGGGCGTCCGCCATGGCGTCCACGGCCTGCGCGAGGTCGTCCGTCTCGTCGCGCACGTACCCGCCGATGGCCTCCTGCACGGTCACGTCGGTCTGGCCCTGGGCGACCTCGCCCGCGGCCGTCGCGGCCTTGCGCAGTCGGCGCGCGATCTGGCCGCCGATGAGCACGCCGACCGCGCAGCCGCCGAAGACGACCGCGATCGAGCCGATGACGAGGGCCTGGTCGAGGTCCTTCATGATGGTGACGTTGCGGTCGGCGAACCGGCTGTGCACCGACAGGACGCGGCCGTCGCTGAGCGGCGCGGCGCCCCAGATGTCGGGCACGCCGTCGCCGTGCTCCTGCACGTAGGTGGCGCGGCGGCCGGTGAGGACCTTCTGCCGCAGCTCCTTCGGCAGCTGCGCGTCGTCGATCTTGGTGCCGTAGATCGCGTTGGTCGTGCCGCGCGCCTCGTAGTTGCGCTGGGCGATCTGGACGCGCTCGTCCTGGAGGTCGCGCGCGTTGTCGAGCATGGACACGCGGGCGGCGTTGTGCACGACGAGGCTCAGGGCCACCGCGATGAGCACGCCGACGAAGGCGATGGCCGCGGCGATCTTCCAGCGCACGCCGGTGCGCAGCCTGGTGCCGGCCAGGGCGAGCAGCTTTTCGCGCGCCGCCGCCCACGACGGACCCCGCCCCGGGCGCCAGCCGCGGCCGTCGCCGCCGCCGTCATAGCCGCCCGGGCCGCCGCCGCCGTCGTAGCCGTCCAGGCTGTCACCGCCGCCGAAGCCACCGTCGCGGTCCCCGTAGCCGCCGGTCCCGCCGGTCCCCCCGGACCCCACGGTCCCCTTCATGCCCCCGCCCATGGCTGCCCCTCGTACCGCCGCATGCCGCAAGCTCACGCCTTGAGCTTGTAGCCGAAGCCGCGGACCGTCTCGATCCGGTCCTGGCCCACCTTGGTGCGCAGCCGCTGCACATGCACGTCGACGACGCGCGTGTCACCGCCCCAGCCGTAGTCCCACACGCGCTCGAGGAGCTTGTCGCGGGACAGGACCGTGCCGGGCGCGGACGAGAACTCCAGGAGCAGCCGCATCTCCGTCGGCGTCAGGGCGACCGTCTTGCCGCCGCGCCGCACCTCCATGCCCTCGGTGTCGATCTCCAGGTCGCCGAAGGTCAGGACGCCGCCGTCGGCGGAACCTTCCTCCTGCGCCGAGGGCGCCGCCGTACCGGAACCGCTGGCGTGCCCGAAGCGCCGCAGGACGGCGCGGATGCGGGCGACCAGGACGGCGCCGTCGAACGGCTTGGTCACGTAGTCGTCGGCGCCCGCTTCGAGGCCGAGGACGACGTCGATCGAGTCGGCCCGCGCCGACAGCATGATCACCGGGACCGTGGACTCCTCGCGGATGCGGCGGCACAGCGACACGCCGTCCATGCCGGGCACCATCACGTCGAGCAGCGCGATGTCGGGCCGGTCGGCCCGGAACGCCTCAAGGCCGAGCAGCCCGTCGGGCATGGCGGTGACCACGAAGCCGTCGCGCTCCAGGGCGAGCTGCGTGGCCTCGCGGATGACGTCGTCGTCCTCGACGAACAGGACATGGGTGTGTTCTGCCATCGGGTGCTCTCAGCTCCGGGGTCTCGGTTCGGGGGTCACGGTCACGGCCAGGGGTTCGGCGTACGGCCAGGGGTACGCGGCGGGGCGGGGTCAGTCCGAGGACGGCTCGGCGGGCTGGCTGTCCACCGTGGTGTTGTAGTTGTTGCGCGTGCGGTCCTGCTCGGTGAAGCGGTTCGACGCCCAGTGGTACGTGATGATCTCTTCGCCGGTCGGATCGGCCACCGAGCCGTCCTTGCCGTACATCTGCTTGCTGACGACCAGGTCGCCGCGGTCTATCTCGGCGTAGACGGGCGGCTGCTCGTCGCTGAAGACATTCTCGTACTTCTTGCCGTCGGGGCGATACACATAACTGCCGATGCCGACCCTGTCACCGCAGGTCATCACGTTCACCACGATGTCGGAGGAGGCTGCTCCGGTCAGGTTGCCGTAGCTCACGTCCACCGGGTACTCGTCCTCGACGCACGGCTTCAGGTCCCGCTTCACGGCCAGGCTGACCTTCGGGTCGTCCCTGACGAGCTTGACCGCGTCGACGCTCGTCGCGGTCGGCGACGGCGAGACCGAGGGCGAGGTGGAGGGCACGGCGCCGACGCGTGCCGGGCCCTCGTCGCGCGTGCCGGAGCCGCCCGTCGAGCAGGCGGTCAGCGCGGACAAAAGGCCGAGGGCGGCGAGCACGGCCACCGCCGTGCTCCCCGCCTTCTTCCGCTGTGCAGTGGCCCGTTGGGCCGATGTGCCAGGGGCACTCAGGCCGCGCAACGCTCCCGCTCCTCACGTTCGAACACGCGGGCATCGAGGTCGCGGCTCTCCAGCTCCTGACGGAGCCGCGCGAGCGCCCGGTGCAGCGTGCTCTTGACCGTGCCGGCCGACATGCCGAGCGCGGCGGCCGTCTCCTCCGTGGACATCTGCTCCCAGTGTCGCAGCACCACGACGCTGCGCTGCTTCGGGGCGAGCACCTTCATGATGTCCATCAGCAGGGCGCGGTCCGCGTGCTGCTCGGTGGAGTCGTCCACGGACGCGTCCGGCAGCTGCTCGGTCGGGACCTCTTCGAGCTTGCGGGCGCGCCACCACTCCGTACGCGTATTGATCATGACGCGGCGCAGGTACGCGTCCGCGAGCCGCTTGTCGGCTATGCCGTCCCAGCGGCCGTACGTCCGCACGAGCGCCGTCTGCAGCAGGTCCTGCGCGTCGACCGGGTCCGGGACGAGCCGCCGGGCGCTGCGCAGCAGGGCGTCCTGCCGAGTGCGGACGTACTCTTCGAACTCGAGCACCTCGCCGTGCGCCATTCCCAACCGCCTCCGTTCCCGTTGCTTCCCGACCGCGATCTCTTGTCCGTGCGGTACGGGAATGAAGCTACGGAGGCGTTGTCACGGGGTTGTGCGGAGCAGCCAGCGGCGGACGCACGGCTGTACGTCGGTTGTGTAACAGAAGTAGGACATGAGTAAACCCGCGGGCGGCAAACGGGACTCTTCCGGACAAGGGGATCGCCGCTTGCCCCTTACATCGCCCTCAGATCGCCTCTCAGGTCACATCAGGTGAGCGGCAGCCGGTAACAACCGTCCGGCAGCGGCTCCACCAGACCGTCCGCGACCAGGCCGTCCAGGGCGCGGGCCCGCTGCACCGGCTCGTCCCACACCCGGTCGAGCGCGGCCTGCGGCACTGGCGTCACGGCCTCGCGCAGCACGGCGAGCAGCTTCCCGCGGACCTGGCGGTCGGTGCCCGCGTACGTCTGGCCGCGCCGGGCGGGGCCTTCGTGCGCGGGCTTGCCCGCCGCCAGCCAGGCGCAGTGCGCGGCGATCGGGCAGCGCCCGCAGTCCTCGTTCTTGGCGGTGCACACCAGCGCACCGAGCTCCATGGAGGCCGCGGCCCAGCGCGACGCGGTGGTGTCGTCCTCGGGCAGCAGCGCGCGGGCCAGCTTGCGCTCCGCCGCGGTGGTCGCGTTCGGCGGGTACTGCACGCCGGTGACCGCCCGCGCGAACACCCGGCGCACGTTCGTGTCGAGCACCGCGTGCCGCTGACCGTACGCGAAGGACGCCACGGCCGCCGCCGTGTACTCGCCGATGCCCGGCAGCGCGAGCAGCTGCGCGTGCTGCGACGGTACGTCGCCGCCGTGCCGCTCCGTTATGGCGACCGCCGCGCCGTGCAGCCGCAGGGCGCGCCGCGGGTACCCGAGCCGCCCCCAGGCGCGCACGGCCTCGCCGGGCGCCTCCTTGGCCAGGTCGGCGGGGCGCGGCCAGCGGGCCAGCCACTGCTCGTACACGGGCAGGACCCGGCTCACGGGCGTCTGCTGCAGCATGAACTCGCTGACCATGACCCCCCACGGGCCCGCGTCCGGGCGGCGCCACGGCAGGTCGCGGGCGTGGCCGTCGAACCAGGCGATGACGGGGGAGTGCAGCACGGTGACGCGGTCGGCAGCGAGTGCGGTCGGCATGCCCCCGATCCTGCCATGGGCGGCGCGGTCAAGGGGTGAGGCCGGGCCCTGCCGGGAGGCCCCCAAGCCCGCCCCTTCCCGACCTGGGGCTCCGCCCCAGACCCCGCTCCTCAAACGCCGGAGGGGCTGAATCCTGCCGCAAGATCCAGCCCGTCCGGCGTTTGAGGACGAGGCGCGCAGCGCCGGAGAGAAGGGGGGTCTGGGGGCGGAGCCCCCAGGAGAGGGCGGGTGGGTGGGGGAAGTACCTGACGATCGACAGAGGCGTACGAGGCCCGCGGCCACGTAGCGTCGGGAGGGTGAGAACCCGACGCCACATGGACGCCCTGCTCTGGCTGGCCTTGGCCATCCCCGCGGTGGCGGCCGACGCGATCGGCCTGAACGAACCCCGCGCCGCCTGGCAGTACGCCGCAGGCCTCGCCGCCCTCGCGACCGCCGCCGCACTCTGGCGCCGCCGCCCGGCCACCGCGTTCCTGCTCGCGGCCGCCACCGGCGAGGCCACGGCGGCGTCGCTGTTCACCGTCTCGTACGGCATGGCGCTCGCCGCCTTCGCGTTCCTGCTCGGCAAGCACGGTGCACGCGCCAGACCCGCCCTGCTCGCGTTCGCCGCCGTCGCGGCGACCGGCACCGCCAAGATCGCCGTCCGCGACGTCGACCCGGTCGTGGAGTGGCTGGTCCTCATGGCCACGCTCCTGTTCGGCGCCGTCTTCCCCTGGCTCGCGGGCCGCTACTGGCGGCAGAGCCGCGCGCTGACGGCCGCCGCCCTGGCCAGGGCCGACCAGCTGGAGCGCGAACAGCTCATCGTCGCCGACCGGGCCCGCCTGCGGGAGCGGGCCCGCATCGCCCAGGACATGCACGACTCGCTCGGCCACGAGCTGAGCCTGATCGCGGTGCGCGCGGGCGCCCTGCAACTGGCCGCCGACCTGCCCGAGCACCACCGGGCGGCGGCCTCCGACCTGCGCGCCGCCGCCGCGGAGGCCACCGACCGGCTGCGCGAGATCATCGGCGTGCTCCGCGAGGAGGGCGACGAGAGTGCCCCGCTCGGCCCGCCCGGCGAGACGGTGGCGCAACTGGTGGCGCGGTCGGCCGAGTCGGGCCTCGCGGTGCGGTACGAGGCGGACGGCGACGGCGAGCCGGGGCCCGCGGAGCGCCTCGCGTACCGCGTGGCCCAGGAGGCCCTGACCAACGCGGCCAAGTACGCGCCGGGCGCCCCCGTCACCGTCGGCGCGACCCGCACGGGCACCCGCACGACGATCACGGTCACCAACGGGCCGCCGCAGGAGGAGGGTTCACCGCCCGGCGGCGGCTCAGGACTCGCGGACCTGCGCACCCGCGTGACGGCGCTCGGCGGCACCCTGCACGCCGGGCCGGACACCGGGCCGGGCGCCGCGGGCGGCTTCCGCGTCACGGCGAGCATCCCCGCCGTCCCGGATCCGCACCCCGCGGCCGCGCCGCCCGCGCACTCCGGCGCCGTCCTCGCCTACGCCCGCCGCCGCACCGTCCTCGCCTTCGGCGCCGCGGCCGCCACCGGGGCCCTGCTGATCGCGGGCACCTTCGGCTGGTACGCGTACACCAAGACCCACTCCGTCCTGAAACCCGCCGACTACGCGGCGCTGCGCGTCGGCGAGCCGCAGTCCGACGTCGCTGCCGTCCTGCCGGAGCGCAGCGTCGCCGACCCGCCCGCCGACCGCGCGCCGAGCCCGCCGCCCGACGGCGCCGACTGCCGCTACTACCGCGCGAGCGACCGCCTCTTCACCTCGTCCGCGCACTACAGGCTCTGCTTCGACAACGGAAAGCTGGTGGACAAGACGGTGATCCCCAAGGCGGGCACGGGCCGCGAAGTCCGCGAGGAACGAAAGGAGTGGCTGCGGTGATCCGCGTCCTGCTCGCCGACGACGAGGCGATGATCCGCGCCGGGGTGCGCGCCATCCTCGCCGCGGGCGACGGTATCGAAGTGGTCGCCGAGGCCGCCGAGGGCCGTGAGGCCATCGCGCTCGCCCAGGCCCACCGGCCCGACGTGGCGCTCCTCGACATCCGCATGCCGCGCCTGGACGGCCTGGCCGCGGGCGAGGAGATCGTCCGTACGCTGCCGGGCACGGCGGTCGCGATGCTGACGACGTTCTCCGAGGACGCGTACGTCGCACGGGCCCTCAGCGGCGGCGCCACCGGCTTCCTCCTGAAGTCCGGCGACCCGCACGAACTCATCGCGGGCGTACGGGCGGTGGCGGGCGGCGCCGCGTTCCTGTCGCCGAAGGTCGCCCGGCACGTCATCGACGGCCTCGGCGCGCGCCGCATCGGCCGCGAGGCCGAGGCCCGCGCGCGGGTGACCGCCCTGACCCCACGCGAGCGCGAGGTCCTCGGCCTGGTGGGCGCGGGCCTCTCCAACCCGGAGATCGCCGCCCGCCTCCACCTCGTGGAGGGCACCGTCAAGGCGTACGTGAGCGCGGTCCTCGACCGCCTTGAGGTCAAGAACCGCGTCCAGGCGGCGATCGTCGCGTACGAGGCGGGGCTGGTCGCCGACGCGGGCTGAACTCCCTTGCGGGGTGCCCCGTCAGGGCTGGTGGGTGGGGGGCTGCTGGCCCTGCTGGGGCTGGTTCGGATACGGGTACGGGGCCTGGTACTGATACGGGTAGGGCTGCGCCTGCTCCGGCTCCTGCTGCTGATTCTGCTGATTCTGCTGGTACTGCGGATGCTGCTGGTGCGGGATGTACGGCTGGGAGTGCTGATTGACGTACGGCTGCGGGTCGGCGTACGACGCCTGCTGGTTCTCGTACGACGCGTGCTGGTCCTCGTAGGCGTACGCGGAGGGCGCGTACGTTCCGTACCCCGCCTGCCGCGGCTGAGGAGTGGCGGCCGCGGGGGCCTGGAGGGCGGGCGTCGGTGCGCCGGGGCCCGCGAACCAGCGGACCGCGCCCGCCCGCGAACCGCGCATCGCCTCAGTGATCCGCACGAGCGGCCGCGTGGCCAGGCGCACCGCCAGGAACGCCACGACCGCGCCGAGCACCAGGCCGACGGCCACGTCGTGCGGGTAGTGCACGCCCACGAACACCCGCGAGAACGCCATGAGCACCGCCATCGGCAGCGTCAGGGCGGCGATGCGCGGCCAGAACAGGGCGAGGCCGACGGCCGCGGCGCCCGCGATCGTGGAGTGGTTGCTCGGGAAGGACCAGTCGCCCTGCGCCGGGCACTCCACGAGCGGCGTCAGCGCCCCGGACACCGCCCGGCACGGCCGGTCCTCCTCGACCACGGACTTCACCACCTCGCTGATCACGTACGCGAGCGCCGTGCCCAGCGGGGCGAGGACGGCGATCGCGAACGCGCGCGGGTCGCCGCTGCGGGCCCGCCACCAGGCCACGACGAACAGCACGCCGAACAGCAGCAGGCCGAGTTCGGTCCACACCTCGGCAAGATGCTGCACCCACGTCGGCGTGTCGTGGGCGAACTCGGTGATGTCGAGGTAAAGGCCGGAGGAATGCATGGTGTCCATGATTGCGGACCGTACGGAGTGATCTCGAATCGTCACATCCAGCGATGGACCGATACCGGACCTGACGAAAGACAGGGTCGGGTGCGGGGCCGGGGCGGTGCGCGGGCGGGCCGGGAGGGGGAAGGGGCGGGCGCGACCGGGATGATGATCCGCAAAAGTTGTGGCCTGAGGCGGCGGGTGGGGCCAGACAACGGCCGGTTCTCTCGTAAGGTTTGAGCGTGGGATCTCTGCGCAATCCGATCGGGCCGCTTCCCTCCTCCATCTACTGGCGCCGGAGGGCCGTCCTGCTGTCCGTGGTCGGACTCCTCTTGCTCCTTGTCATTTGGGCTCTCGCGTCGGGCGGAGGCGACGGGAAGAACGGCGCCGACGGGCCGTCGGGCAAGGGACCCGCGACCTCCATCACGCCGGGGCCGTCCAGTTCGGGGCCCGCGATCAGCGAAAACCCCGGCGGGCGCGACGAGTCGGACGACGGCTCCGGGTCCGGGGGCTCGGGCGGGTCTGGCGGGTCGGGTGGTTCCGACGGCTCGGACGGCGAGGGGGACGGCTCCGGTGACGGGTCCGGCTCCGGGTCCGGCTCCGACGACGGTGCGAAGGGCGGCGGCGGGTCCGGCAGCCGGCTGCCCGCGGGGTCCACGCTGCCCAACTGCACCTCCGGAGCGGTGAAGTTGAAGCTGCGCAGCGAGAAGGTCCGCTACGAGTTCAACGAGAAGCCGAAGCTGGAGCTGACCGCCGTGAACTCCTCCGGGAAGGCCTGCAAGGTCGATCTCGGCGCCAAGGGAACGGTGTTGACGATCACTCAGCACAAGACCGGCAAGGAGATCTGGTCCTCGGACGACTGCCCGTCCGGCGGGGCCAGCCTGCTGTTCCGGGTGCCGGGCGACGGCCAGGTCACGCACGCCGTGCGGTGGGACCGCAAGGCCAGCGCCCCCGGCTGCGCGACGCCGCCTGCCGGCGGGGCTGCGGCGGACACGTACCTGGTCGAGGCGAAGGCCCCCGGCCTGGGTACGGCCCGGGCATCCTTCGTCCTGGAGGACTAGCTCCGCCTGTCGTATGGGGTGGGCGGGCGGGGTGGATCCCGCCGCGAAGCGGCGGGCCGGAGGCGCATCCCACCCGGTGCGGGCCGGTGGGGGGTTTCCGCCGCTACCGCGGCGGATTGTTTCCCACCCGCCCGCCCGTTTCCACCCTCCCAGGGGGTGGACGCCCCCGGTGGGGGCCGGCCGCCATCGGCGGGTGCGGCCCGTCGGCAGGTAGTGGGAGGGCGGGCGGGAAGAAGCCGCCGCGCTAGCGGCGGGACCTGTGCGCACGAGACGGCGGCCTACCCCATGCAGTGGGGCACCCCATACCCCGCCCCCCGCCGGAGGCTAGACGTAGCGCTCGAGGATCGAGGACTCCGCCAACCGCGACAGCCCCTCCCGCACGCTGCGGGCCCGCGCCTCGCCGACGCCGTCGACCGTCTGGAGGTCGTCCACGCTGGCGGCGAGCAGCTTCTGGAGGCCGCCGAAGTGCTCGACGAGGCGGTCGATGATGGCGCCGGGCAGCCGGGGGACCTTGGCGAGGAGCCGGAAGCCGCGCGGCGACACGGCGGAGTCGAGCGCCTCGGGTGACCCGGTGTAGCCCAACGCCCGCGCCACCGTGGGCAGTTCGAGGAGCTCGGCGTGGGTCAGGGAGTCCAGCTCGGCCAAGGCCTCGTCCACGGTGCGCGACCGCTTCGCCGTGGGCTCGGGGACGTAGTCCCGGACGACGAGCTCCCGCTCGGGCTCGACGCCCGCGATCAACTCGTCCAGCTGGAGCGCGAGCAGACGGCCGTCGGTGCCGAGCTCCACCACGTACTCGGCGATCTCCGTGGCGATGCGCCGCACCATTTCGAGGCGCTGCGCGACGGCGGTGACGTCCCGGACGGTCACCAAGTCCTCGATCTCCAGGGCGGACAGCGTGCCCGCGACCTCGTCGAGGCGCAGCTTGTACCGCTCCAGGGTGGCGAGGGCCTGGTTGGCACGTGACAGGATCGCCGCCGAGTCCTCAAGGACGCGCCGCTGCCCGTCCACGTACAGCGCGATGAGCCGCATCGACTGCGATACGGAGACGACGGGGAAGCCGACCTGCTTGCTGACGCGGTCCGCCGTGCGGTGCCGCGTGCCCGTCTCCTCCGTGGGGATCGTGGGGTCCGGCACCAGCTGCACGCCCGCGCGCAGGATCTTCGTGATGTCCTTGTCGAGCACGATGCCGCCGTCGAGCTTGCACAGCTCCCGCAGGCGCGTCGCCGTGAACTCGACGTCGAGGACGAAGCCGCCCGTGCACATCGACTCGACGGTCTTGTCGGAGCCGAGGACGATCAGTCCGCCCGTGTTCCCTCTGAGGATGCGCTCCAGGCCGTCCCGCAGAGCCGTGCCCGGCGCGACCGCGCTCAGGGAGGCACGCATCAGCCCATCGGCACCGGAGCTTCCACCGGGCTTGCCGGGAACCGCTCCCCGGTCGTTGGCTGCCACTGCACTCCTCCGGTCGCAGGTTGTCCGAGCGCTCGGCCGACCCGCTGTCGCACGCCGTGCTTCGTACGGATGGGCGAGACCAGGGCAAAGTCTACCGGCGGTCCTCCGTCTCCCGTGGGGCCTCTCGGCGACGCGATCTCGGAAGGACGCGCAGCGCGTCGCCCATGTCGGCGACTTCGGTGACCTTCATACCGGGCGGCACCTTGCCGGGGTCGCCCGGCACCAGCGCGTGCGTGAAGCCGAGGCGGTGCGCCTCGGCGAGTCTGCGCTGCACGCCCGTGACCCGTCTGACCTCGCCCGCGAGGCCGACTTCGCCGATCGCCACCAGGTTCTTCGGCAGCGGGGTGTCGCTGGCGGCGGAGGCGAGGGCGAGCGCCACGGCCAGGTCGGCGGCGGGCTCGGACAGCTTCACGCCGCCCACGGTGGCGCTGTAGATGTCGCGCTTGCCGAGGGCGCTGATGCGGCCGCGCTGCTCCAGGACGGCCAGCATCATGGAGACGCGGGAGGTCTCCAGGCCGGACGTGGTGCGGCGCGGGGAGGGGATCTGGGAGTCGACCGTGAGCGCCTGGACCTCGGCGACCAGGGGGCGGCGGCCCTCCAGGGTGACGGTCAGGCAGGTGCCGGGGACGGGCTCGTCGCGGCGGGTGAGGAACAGGCCCGAGGGGTCGGCGAGTCCGGTGATGCCCTCGTCGTGCAGCTCGAAGCAGCCGACCTCGTCCGTCGCCCCGTAGCGGTTCTTGACGCCTCGTACGAGACGGAGGCGGGCGTGGCGGTCGCCTTCGAAGTGCAGGACCACGTCGACCAGGTGCTCCAGGAGGCGGGGGCCCGCGATCGCGCCGTCCTTGGTGACGTGTCCGACGAGGAGGGTGGACATGCCGCGCTCCTTGGAGGCGCGGATCAGGGCTCCGGCGACCTCGCGGACCTGCGCCATGCCGCCGGGCGCGCCGTCGATCTCCGGTGAGGCGACCGTCTGCACCGAGTCGAGGATAAGGAGGGAGGGCTTGACCGCGTCCAGGTGGCCGAGGACCGCGGACAGGTCGGTCTCCGCCGCCAGATACAGCTCGTCGGCGAGCGCCCCGATGCGGTCGGCGCGCAGCCGGACCTGGCTGGCCGACTCCTCGCCGGTGACGTACAGCGTGCGGTGGTCGCCCGTCGCCGCCTTCGCCGCCACGTCGAGCAGCAGCGTGGACTTGCCGACGCCGGGCTCGCCCGCGAGCAGGACCACGGCGCCGGGCACCAGGCCGCCGCCGAGCACCCGGTCCAGCTCGGGCACGCCGGTGGAGCGCGCGGTGGCCTGACGGCCGTCGACCTGGCCGATGGGCAGGGCGGACGAGGTGACGCGGCCAGGGGCCGTGGTGCGCACCGCCGGCGCGCCGTACTCCTCGACCGTGCCCCAGGCCTGGCACTCCGGGCAGCGGCCGAGCCACTTGGCCGTCTGCCAGCCGCACTCGGTGCAGCGGTAGGACGGCCGGTCCTTCGCGGTTTTCGTACGGGCAGCCATGGACGAAACCGTAGCGGCCACCACTGACAGTGCCCGGCAGCGCCTGTGCCATTGGCACATGAACGGGCACCCGCACAAGCCGCCCGCTCGAACAGGCGACGGAATCGTGGCTTCCTGTCCCCTTTTGAGGGATCTGTTCACCCGTAAGGATTAAATGTGCTGAAGAGGGAGGAAGCCCTCTGCATCATGCGCCTAACTTCGCACGGGTGATGAGCAGCAGTCCGGAAACCCCCACGCACACCACCGGCGCGCACCGGGCGCATGCGGGCGCACGCAAGCGCGTGGTGCCGCGCACGGTCCCGCAGGCGCCCCCCGCGCGCTACGAGCCCTTCCTGGACGGCCTGTTCACGTACTGCCTGTCCGTGCTCTGCGACCACGACGCCGCGACCGCCGCGCTCGGCGACGTCCTCGCGCTCGCCGAGCGGCGCGGGGCCCGGCCGGACGGCGACACGCGCGCGTGGCTGTACGCGCTCGCCCGCTGGATGTGTCTGCGCGCCCTCGCCGAGGCCCGGCAGCGCGGCCGCCAAGGGGCGCACGCCGCGGCCCACGCCGCGAAGTCCCCGCCCGCGCCGCCGCGCGCGACCGACGCCTCCGCGGCCCTGGCCGTCTCCGCGGTCTCCGTGGCGGCCGCCGCACCCGGCGCCGCCCCACCGGGAGCCCTCGCCCCCGACCTGCCCCCACCGGGAGCCCCCGCCCCCGACCTGGCCGCACCCGGAGCCCCCGCCGACGCCGCCGACCGCGCCCGCCGTCGCGAACTCGCCCAGCTCGCCTGGCCGGAGGCCGCCGGCACGACGCCCGAGCAGCGCGAGGCCCTGGAGCTCGCCGTCCGCCACAAACTGACCCCCCAGGAGGTCGCCGCCGTCCTCGGCCTCGGCCACGAGGCCGCCCGCGACCTGCTCGCCTCCGCGGCCTGCGAGGTGGAGCGCACCCGCGCGGCCCTCGCCGTCGTCGAGACCGGCAGCTGCCCCATCGTCGCCCGCCTCACCGGCGACAACCAGGTCCTGCTCGGCACGGCCCTGCGCACCGAGCTCGTCCGGCACGTCGACGACTGCCCGCGCTGCCGCCGTACCGCCGAGCGCGCCGGTTCCGGTGCCTGGCCCGGCACCGCCGTCACCCCGGCCGCGCTGCCCGTGATCGCCGCCCCGCGCGCGGCCCTGCACCACGCCATGGCGCACGCCCCGCACGCCCACCGCCGGGTCCGCGGCGGCGGCCCCCGCTTCGACCGGCGCGGCTTCCCCATGGACCCCAAGGACCACGCCGCCCGCCGCGAGCGGCTGCGCGCGCGGGCCGTCACGACGACGGTCGTCGCCACCGTCGTGGCCGCCCCCGTCCTCGCCCTGTGGGCCGCCTACCGAGGGGCGCCCCTCACCGGCGAGGGCACCGACGGCCGCTCCTCCAGCTCCACGGAGGCCGACGACGGCCCCCGCGCGCGGGAGGACTACGAGAACGCGGGCAACGCGCGCACCACCCCCGACCCCCGCTTCGGCTCAGGACGCAAGGGACCCGGTGTCTCCGTAGAGGTCATCAGCCCCGGAGCGCCGTCCGCGCCGGGCGCCGGACGGATCGCCGTCCAGGCCCGCTCCAGCGGCGGCGTGACGCTGATCACGCTGTCGGCGTCAGGGCGCGCGCCGGTCCGCTGGTCCGCGAGCACCGGAGCGTCCTGGCTCCTGCTCAGCCAGTCGTCGGGAACGCTCGCGCCCGGCGAATCGTTCACGATCCGGGTGTACGTCGACGACGACCGCGAGCCGCCGGGGCACTGGAGCGCGCGCGTCACGATCGCACCCTCCGGAGCGGTCATCTCCCTGGAGGGGTACGGCAGTTCCGCACCGCCGCCCAGCAATCCACGCCCCCGCCCGACCGCCACCCGCCCCGGCGGCCCGTCGAACCCCACCCCCAAGCCCACGCCCACCGCCCCGCAGCCCACCCAGACAACGCCGCCCCCGGACCCCACCCCGACCGAGCCCACCCCGACCCCGACGGACCCGGCGACGACCACGCCCCCGCCCGGGGACGGCGATCCAGGTCAGGGCTGACGCGGATGGCGGGGCGAAGCGCCCGAAGGGGCGCGGGGAACTGCGCGCCCAGCCACAAACAACCCGCACTGGCCGAGGAGGAACACCCCAACGGCGAATGGGCACCCTCGCACGCTCAGCCCCGCGGCGGATCCGCCGGATGCGGCGCGATCAACGGCAGCTGCGAAGCCAGTCGCGCCTCACACAGCTCGACCAGCCGGTCATACCCCTTCTTGCCCATCAGCTCGATCAGCTCCGGCCGGTACGACACGTAAACGGGATCACCCGCCCCGTGCGCCGACGTCGCCGACGTGCACCACCAGTGCAGATCGTGGCCGCCCGGACCCCAGCCCCGGCGGTCGTACTCACCGATGGACACCTGGAGCACCTTGGTGTCGTCCGGCCGCTCGATCCACTCGTACGTGCGCCGCACCGGCAGTTGCCAGCAGACGTCCGGCTTGGTCTCGAGCGGCTCCCGGCCCTCCTTCAGGGCCAGGATGTGCAGCGAGCAGCCCGCGCCGCCCGCGAAACCCGGCCGGTTCTGGAAGATGCACGAGCCGTTGTACGGACGGGTCTGGCGCTCGCCGTCGTCGTCGACCGACACCCAGCCCGTCTCCCGGCCCACGTCGTGGTGCTGCCAGATGTCCGGCGTCAGGCGCTCCACGAACCCCGCGACCCGCTTCTCGTCGTCCTCGTCCGAGAAGTGCGCGCCGAGCGTGCAGCAGCCGTCGTCGGCGCGGCCCGCCTTGATGCCCTGGCAGCCGCTGCCGAAGATGCAGGTCCAGCGGGACGTCAGCCACGTCAGATCGCAGCGGAAGACCTGCTCGTCGTCCGCCGGGTCCGGGAACTCCACCCAGGCGCGGGCGAAGTCCAGACCCTTCTCGTCCGGCACCGCCTTCTGCTTCTTCGCCTTCTTGAGCCCGTCCTCCGACTTCCCCGACTGTGACTTCTCCGCTGACTTCTCCGCTGACTTCTCCGACTTGGAACGCTTGGATTTGTCGGACTTCGCCTTTTTCGTCTTTGGCACGTCTCCAGGGTATGCGCGCCCGCATCGGGCCGGGGACCAGCGAGGGCCCCGCGCGCAGTAGCGTTCCGTATATGAGACTCGGTGTCCTCGACGTGGGTTCGAACACGGTGCATCTGCTGGTGGTGGACGCTCACCCCGGCGCGCGCCCGCTGCCCGCGCACTCCCACAAGGCCGACCTGCGCCTTGCCCAACTCCTCGACCCGGCGGGCGCGATCGGCCCCGAAGGCGTCGATCAACTCGTCGCCACCGTGCGTGACGCCCTGCAGGCCGCCGAGGACAAGGGCGTCGAGGACCTCCTGCCGTTCGCCACCTCCGCCGTGCGCGAGGCGACCAACGCCGACGCCGTACTCAGCCGCGTACGCGACGAGACCGGCGTCGACCTGCAGGTCCTCACCGGCGAGGAGGAGGCGCGGCTCACCTTCCTCGCCGTCCGCCGGTGGTTCGGCTGGTCCGCGGGCAAGCTCCTGTGCCTCGACATCGGCGGCGGCTCCCTGGAGATCGCCTACGGCATCGACGAGGAGCCGGACGCCGCCGTCAGCCTGCCCCTCGGCGCCGGACGCCTGACCGCCGCGTGGCTGCCCACGGACCCGCCCGACCCGTCCGACGTCCGCGCCCTGCGCCGCCACGTGCGCGCCCAGATCGCCCGCACAGTCGGCGAGTTCGCCCGCTTCGGCAGCCCCGACCACGTGGTCGCCACGTCGAAGACGTTCAAGCAGCTCGCCCGGCTCGCGGGCGCCGCGCGCTCCGCCGAGGGCCTCTACGTACAGCGGGAACTGAAGCGCAAGTCCCTGGAGGACTGGGTCCCGCAGCTCGCCGCGATGACCGCGCGGGAACGCGGCGAGCTCCCCGGCGTCTCCGAGGGCCGCGCCGCCCAGCTCCTGGCGGGCGCCCTGGTCGCCGAGGGCGCGATGGACCTCTTCGGCGTCGAGTCGGTGGAGATCTGCCCCTGGGCCCTGAGAGAGGGCGTAATCCTCCGCAGACTGGACCACCTCCCGACGACGACGTGACGAGGGCCGGGCCCCGAAGGGGCGCGGGGAACTGCGCGCCCAGCCACAAAACACCCGCACACGCCAGGACACAGAACCCCCGCGGCGCATAGGCACCCATCCCCCGCCCACCCGCCGGAGGCACCCCGTACCCTGTCCCCGTGGCAGAACCAGTCGTACGGATCCCGGATGCGAAGGTCGCCCTGTCGACGGCCTCCGTCTACCCGGAGTCGACGGCGACGGCCTTCGAGATCGCCGCGCGCCTGGGGTACGACGGCGTCGAGGTCATGGTGTGGACCGACCCCGTCAGCCAGGACATCGAGGCCCTGCGCCGCCTGAGCGACTACCACCACATCCCGATCCTCGCCGTGCACGCGCCCTGCCTCCTGATCACCCAGCGCGTCTGGTCCACCGACCCGTGGGTCAAGCTCCAGCGCGCCCGCGCCGCCGCGGAGAAGCTCGACGCGTCGACCGTCGTCGTGCACCCGCCGTTCCGCTGGCAGCGCGGCTACGCGCGGGACTTCGTCGAGGGGATCTGGCGGATGGCGGACGAGACCGACGTCCGGTTCGCCGTGGAGAACATGTACCCCTGGCGCTACCGCGACCGCGAAATGCTCGCGTACGCACCCGACTGGGACGTCACCAAGGACGACTACCGGCACTTCACCATCGACCTCTCGCACACCGCGACCGCCCGCACCGACGCCCTGCAGATGATCGACCGCATGGGCGACCGGCTCGGCCACGTCCACCTCGCCGACGGCAAGGGATCGGCGAAGGACGAGCACCTGGTGCCCGGCCGCGGCACCCAGCCCTGCGCCGCCCTCCTGGAACGCCTCGCGACCAGCGGATTCGACGGCCATGTCGTCATCGAGGTCAATACCAGGCGCGCGATGTCCAGCGCCGAGCGCGAGGCCGACCTCGCCGAGGCCCTCGCCTTCACGCGCCTGCACCTGGCATCGGCCGTGAAGGTGCCCCGCTCATGACCGGCGAGGCCGCCGCCCCCGCGCCCCGCCGCCGCGGCCGCCCCACCCGCACCCAGGCCGAGCAGGGCCCCGCGATGCGCGAGGTCATCCTGGACGCCGCCCGCGCCCAGTTCTCCGAGCACGGCTACGAGAAGACGTCCGTACGCTCCATCGCCAAGGCCGCGGGCGTCGACTCCGCGCTCGTGCACCACTACTTCGGCACCAAGGAGCAGGTCTTCGCGGCGGCCGTCGAGGTGGCCTTCGCGCCCGCCCTCGACGCGCCCGTCGACGTGGAGTACGGGCCGGTCGACAGCGTCGGCGAGCGCCTGACCCGCTTCATCTTCGGCGTCTGGGAGGACCCGGCCACGCGGGCGCCGCTCCTCGCCATCGTCCGCTCCGCCGTCAGCAACGAGACCGCCGCCGCCGTCTTCCGCCGCCTCGTCGCCGCCCAGCTCCTCTCCCGCATCGCCCGCCGCCTGGAGCTGCCGGACGCCGAGCTGCGCGCCGAGCTCGCGGCGGCCCAGCTGGTGGGCACGGCGATGCTGCGGTACGTGATCCAGGTCGAGCCGCTGGCCTCGGTGGACGTGGAGCAGGTCATCGTGCGGGTGGCGCCGGTGGTGCAGGGGCATCTGACCGGCCCCTGAGGGGGTCCTGGCCGGCTTCCGAACGGCTCTCGGTCGGCTTCCGACGGGTTCCGGGCCGGCTCCTGACCGGCCCGCTCCCGGTGGCGGCATGAGACGCCCGTCCCGCCATCCGGACACCCTGTCCGGATCTTGGATCACCGGCGTACGCTCGGCCGTATCGACAGCCGTATCGCGATACCCGCGTCGACACCGCCGCACCGCCGGCCGCGCCGATGACCGTATCGAGATCTGCCCCTGAGGAGCGAGCGACGATGCCCGAGCTGAGGTCCCGCACAGTCACCCACGGCCGCAACATGGCGGGCGCGCGCGCCCTTATGCGGGCCTCCGGGGTACCGGGCGCGGACATCGGCCGGAAGCCGATCATCGCCGTCGCCAACTCGTTCACGGAGTTCGTGCCCGGCCACACGCACCTGGCGCCGGTCGGCCGCATCGTCAGCGACGCCGTCCGCGAGGCGGGCGGCATCCCGCGCGAGTTCAACACGATCGCCGTCGACGACGGCATCGCCATGGGCCACGGCGGCATGCTCTACTCGCTGCCCTCCCGCGACCTGATCGCCGACTCCGTCGAGTACATGGTCGAGGCCCACTGCGCCGACGCCCTGATCTGCATCTCGAACTGCGACAAGATCACCCCGGGCATGCTGATGGCGGCGCTCCGCCTCAACATCCCCACGGTCTTCGTCTCCGGCGGCCCCATGGAGGCGGGCAAGGCCACCCTCGTCGACGGCACGGTCCGGAAACTCGACCTGATCAACGCGATCAGCGACGCCGTCAACGAGAACGTCTCGGACGAGGACATCCTCCGCATCGAGGAGAACGCCTGCCCGACCTGCGGCTCCTGTTCCGGCATGTTCACCGCCAACTCCATGAACTGCCTGACCGAGGCCATCGGCCTCTCCCTGCCCGGCAACGGCTCCGTCCTCGCCACGCACACCGCCCGCAAGGCCCTGTACGAGCGCGCGGGCGCCACCGTCGTCGAGATCGCCAAGCGCTACTACGACGGGGACGACGCCTCCGTCCTGCCGCGCAACATCGCCACGCACGCCGCGTTCGAGAACGCCATGGCCCTCGACATCGCCATGGGCGGCTCCACCAACACGATCCTGCACCTGCTCGCCGCCGCCCAGGAGGCCGAGGCCGGCTACGACCTCACCGACATCGACGCCGTCTCGCGCCGCGTCCCCTGCCTGGCCAAGGTCGCGCCCAACGTCGCGCCCACGACGACGTACTACATGGAGGACGTGCACCGCGCGGGCGGCATCCCCGCGATCCTCGGCGAGCTGTACCGCGGCGGCCTGCTGAACGAGGACGTGCACACGGTCCACTCGCCCTCGATCAAGGAGTGGCTGGACGCCTGGGACATCCGCGGCGGCTCGGCCTCTTCTGAGGCCGTCGAGCTGTGGCACGCGGCCCCCGGCTGTGTGCGCTCGGCCGAGGCGTTCTCGCAGTCCGAGCGCTGGGACACCCTGGACACGGACGCGGCGAACGGCTGCATCCGCGACGTCGCCCACGCCTACTCGCAGGACGGCGGCCTCGCCGTCCTCAAGGGCAACCTGGCCGTCGACGGCTGTGTCGTGAAGACGGCCGGCGTCGACGAGTCGATCTGGACCTTCGAGGGCCCCGCCGTCGTCTGCGAGTCGCAGGAGGAGGCCGTCGAGAAGATCCTCAACAAGCAGGTGAAGGAAGGCGACGTGGTCGTCATCCGCTACGAGGGCCCCAAGGGCGGCCCCGGCATGCAGGAGATGCTCTACCCGACCTCCTTCCTCAAGGGCCGCGGCCTCGGCAAGGCCTGCGCCCTGGTCACCGACGGGCGTTTCTCCGGCGGCACGTCGGGCCTGTCCATCGGCCATGTGTCGCCCGAGGCGGCGTCCGGCGGCACGATCGCCCTGGTCGAGGACGGCGACCGCGTACGCATCGACATCCCGGGCCGCGCCATCGAGCTCCTCGTCGACGAGGCCGAGCTGACCCGCCGCCGCGAGGCCCTCGCGGGCGTCTACGCCCCCAAGTCCCGCGACCGCAAGGTCTCGGCGGCCCTGCGGGCGTACGCGGCGATGGCGACGAGCGCGGACAAGGGCGCGGTGCGGGACGTCTCGAAGCTGGGCTGAGCGCCCCGGCCGCCGGGCGGGCGAGACCGTCCCGGTTTGTCCTGCAACTGGTGTGGTGCGCGGGCGCGTCTAAGGTGTGGAGTGCATGCCACGGGCGGCCCGCGCCCGCACGTTTCACGTGGAACAAGGTGCATGCAGGGACATACGGGGACAAACGGGGGATCGCCATGAGCAGCGAAGAACTGACCATGCCCGGCACCATCGATGTGACGGACGGGTCCGAACTGACGGTGGAGGCCGCGGCGGCCAGGCGGTACCCGGTCGTCGCCGACGTCAACGTCCGCTCGGGCCCCGGTACTTCGTACGCCAAGGTCGGCCGCATCAGCGCCGGTACGCGCGTCACCATCAGCTGCCAGCGGTCCGGCGAGAAGGTCACGGGACCGACCGGGACCTCGAACATCTGGGACAAGATAGGCAGCGGGCGCTATGTGTCCGACACCTACGTCAGGACGGGGAGCAACGGGTACGTGGCGCCGCGCTGCTGACGCGCCGCTGACGTCCGCGGGCGACGTCCCGCGAGCTCAAGAGGCCGCCGCGGTCCGGGTTTCAGCCGGACTTCGGCGGCTTCGCCGTGTCGAAGGCGTACACCAGGTTCTCCGCCCCGGTCACGATGATGGCCCGGCCCGCGAACACCACGCGCGGGGGAGCACCCGTCTCGGAGAGCCCGTTCGTCTTCGGGTCCGTCAACCACAGCCGCTTGCCGTCGCGCGCCGCGAGGGCGGCGACGCGGCCGCTTGCCGAGCTGAAGTACAGCGCGTCGTCGGGCCCCGCGACCGGCCCCGACGCGCCTTCGACGCCCGTCTGCCGGGCCCAGACGCGTTTGCCGGTCAGTGGGTCGACCGCGCTGACCGTGCCGTTCTGCTCGGTGAAGTACAGCGCTCCGTCGACGAGTTCGGGCGCTCCGCCGTACGTCGTCGTCATCCGGGTCGTCGTGGCCCTGCCGCGCTCCGGGTCGACGCGGACCACGGACTCGTACGCGACGACGCCCGCCTCGCCCACCCGCCGCTTCGCCAGGACCAGCTGCCCGTCGGCCGCGCCCACGGGCTCCACCGGCCCCTCCAGCGCGACGGCCCTGCCGAGCCTGCCGGAGTCGAGGCCGACGGTGCGTACGGTGGCGCGCCGCACCTCGGACTCCGAGACCTGCACGCGCGGCCCGCACATCACATACGCGCGGCTGCCCGCGGCCAGCGGCGCGCAGTCCTCGCCCGCGGGGAACGGCACCTGCCACAGCCGCTTGCCGGAGCGGACCGCGTGGGCCTCGACGCGGGTGCCGTCCCGGTCGACGGTGAGGACGGTCGAGCCGACCACGGCGGCGTCGGCGCTCCGGCCGGTGACCGCGGTCGACAGGGCGCCTGCGGGGGCGGACCAGAGTTCCTCGCCCTTGGCGGTGTCGAGGGCGACGAGGTCGCCGGGGGTGTTGCTGTCGGGCGCCATGCGGTAGCCGAGCACGGTGTCGCCGGACACTCCGGCGAGGTAGGTGTGCTGCACGGGGAGGCCCGGGCTGTGCGCGGTCCACGTGCGGTGGCCGTCCTCGACCCGCAGGCGGGTGGCGACCACGCCGCCGCCTCCGCAGTACACGGAGTCCCCGTGGGGCACGCAGCGCAGCTCGTCCGCGATCTTCGCCTTGCCGGGCGGCACGTCCTGCCGCCAGGGCCGGAACCCGTCGGGCAGGGCGGTGCCGGTCGCCGCCACGTTGCGGCCCTTGCCGGGCCGGCCGTCGTCGGGCGTGCCGTCGGAGCCGCCGGTGTTCGCGGTGAGCACCGCGACGCCGCCGCCGATCGCGGCGACGGCCACGGCGGCGGCGAGCACGGGCCGCCAGCGGCGGCGCAGCCGGCGGCCGAGGGTGAGGGGGGTGGCGGGGGCGGCTTCGGCTTCGGGTGCGGCGGGGGTGGTTCCGGCAGGAGCGGCCTCGGCCGGGGTGGTTCCGGCCGAGGCGGCTTCGGCGGGGGCCGCGCCCGCCCCGGTGTCCCCGGCCAGATGGTGCTGCGTATCCGTGTCGCTCGTCCGGCTGCCGCCCTGCGCGGCCGCCAGCTCCATGGGCAGGTCCCGAAGGCGTACGAGGAGCTCGTCGACGGACGGCCGGGTGGCCGGGTCCTTGGCCAGGCAGGGCTCGACGACCGTGCGCAGATGGGGCGGGACGTCGTGGAGCGTCGGCGCCTCGTGCACCACTTGGTACGCCGTCATATAAGGGGAGTCCGCGTCGAAGGGCCCCTGCCCGGTCGCCGCGTACACCAGCAACGTACCCAGTGAGAAGACGTCGGACGACGGCCCGACGCCGCGCGGGGTCTGCAGCTGCTCGGGCGACATGAACGGCGGCGTGCCGATGACGCGGCCGGTCATCGTCAGCGTCTGCTGGTCGGCGGCGCGCGAGATGCCGAAGTCGATGACGCGCGGGCCTTCGGGGGACAGGACGACGTTGGAGGGCTTCAGGTCGCGGTGGACGACGTCCGCGCGGTGGATGTCGCGCAGCGCCTCGGCGAGGCCGATGGCGAGGGTGCGCAGTTCGGCGCCGCCGATCGGCCCGCGTTGGGCGATGCGCTGGGCCAGCGTCGGCCCTTCTATGTACGCGGTGGCCATCCAGGGGTGCCGCGCCTCGGGATCGGCGTCGACCACGGCCGCGGTGAACGCGCCGCTGACCCGACGGGCCGCGGCGACCTCCTGGCGGAACCGGATGCGGAACTCGTCGTCGGCCGCGAACTGGTGGTGGATCAGCTTGATCGCGACGGGCCGCCCTGACGCCGTGCGCGCGAGATAGACGGTGCCCATGCCGCCCGATCCGAGCCGCGACTCGAGCGGGTAGCCACCGATCTCCTCAGGGTCTCCCTCGCGGAGCGACACCTCTTCCGACCTCCCCGTTCCGGTCGTCCCCCGTGAATCTGTCTGCCCGCACAAACTAGCGGCCTGGCAGGTACACGAGGCAAGGCGGGGGACGATTACGGCGTGGCCCGGCCCGTGGGCCGTCCGTCGCGTGGGGCGGGCGATAATCGGCGGTGTGAGTGAGGAACCGCGTACCGAGCAGTCCGAGGGCACCGCGCCGGGGCCCCGGCCCGAACCCATCCGTTTCTTCGGGACGACGTGGGTGGAGCACACGGACGGGTACGGGCTCCGCCGTGCCGGGGTCGCGGTCGGCTCGCTCGCGGCGGCAGTCGCGAGCTGCCTGGTACTGCGCTTCGCGTACCAGGGCCTGGAGATCGCGGACGTGGGTTCGTTTGTGAACCTGCTGGTCGTGGTCATGTTCGCCATCTGCAGCGCGATCGCCTTCCGGCGCACGTGGGAGGGGTTCGGCAAGCGCCACGACCCGCAGCAGGTGGCGTCCATGCGCAGCCTGATGACGATCGGCTTCATCGGCTCGCTGCTCGCGTACTTCTTCCGCTCCCTGAAGGAGGCCCCGGGCGAGAAGCTGCACCGCGAGGAGTACGAGACGGCGCGCGAGCAGTACGCGAAGCGCACGACGCGGCGGACGGGCAACCCTTCGAAACGCAAGCGCCGCAAGTGACGGGCGACTGAAGATGAGGGGATGACGCACCCGGGCCCCGCATCCTCCTCCGCCGGCTTCGCCCTCTCCTTCGACTCCGTCGCCTCCCAGTACGCCAGGGCCCGCCCCGGCTACCCGCCGGAGCTCTTCGCCCTCGTCGAGGAGCTGGCCGCGGCCCCGCTCGCGGGTGCCACCGCGGTCGACGTGGGCGCGGGCACCGGCATCGCCACCCGTCTCCTGCGCGACCGGGGCGCCCACGTCATCGCCGTCGAGCCCGGTCCCGCCATGGGCGCGCGGCTGCGGGCGGCCCTGCCGGGGGTGCCGCTGCTGCGGGCGTCGGGCGACGCCCTGCCGCTGGCCGACGCCTCGGCGGACTTCGTCACGTACGCCCAGGCCTTCCACTGGACCGACCCGCTCCGCTCGCTGCCGGAGGCCCTGCGGGTCCTGCGCCCGGGCGGCGCCCTCGCCCTGTGGTGGAACGTGCCCGACCCCGACGTGGCCTGGGCCGCCGCCCAGGAGGCCCGGCTGCGGGCACGGCTGCCCGGCTATCACGCGCACGGCATCACGGGCGAGGCCGCGGAGATCATCGACCGCGTCGTCCCCGGCCTGGACCCGGTCCACACCCGCCTGCACTGGACGCGGCAGGTCCCGGTCGACGTCCACCTCGCCCACCTGGGCAGCCGCTCGTACTTCGCGACGCTCGGCCCCGAGCGGTCCGCCGCCGTCCTGGCGGACGAGCGCGCCCATGTGCTCGGGCACTTCCCGGACGGCGTGGTGGAGGAGGCGTACGCGCTGGACGTCACGGTCGTACGCAGTGCTCGGCGCCGGACGCGCGGTGCGTGAACGCGCGCCCTGCCACTTCCCGCATCCGCCACTTCCTGCATCCGCTTCTTGCCGTATCCGGTTCGCCGTACCTGGTCCTGCTGTAGCTCGTCCTGCTGTAGCCCGTCCTGCCGTAGCTCGTCCTGCCGTATCCGGGCACGAGAACGTCCCCCGAACGACGTCGAGCCCTTGACGCCGCCCACTCACCCGCGCGCATAATCATCACATGATGAATATTTCTCCTCCGGCCCGTGCCCCCGCCACAGCCACCACCGACCCGGCCATCCACGCCCGGTCCCTCACCGTCGTACGCGGCCACCGCACCGTCCTGCGCGACCTGACTTTCACCGTCCCGCGCGGCCAGATCACCGGACTCCTCGGCCCGTCCGGCTGCGGCAAGTCCACCCTGATGCGGTCCGTCGTCGGCACCCAGGCCAAGGTCACTGGCACCCTGAACGTCCTCGACCACCCCGCGGGCACCCCCGCCCTGCGCTCCCGCGTCGGCTACGTCACCCAGGACCCGTCCGTCTACGACGACCTGACGGTCCGCCAGAACCTGGACTACTTCGCCGCCGTCCTCACCCCCGGCCCCGGCGCCGCCGCCCGCCGCCACGAGGACGTCACCCGCGCCATCGCCGACGTCGACCTCACCAGCCACGCCGACGCCCTCGCGGGCACCCTCTCCGGCGGCCAGCGAAGCCGCGTCTCCCTCGCCGTCGCCCTGCTCGGCACCCCCGAACTCCTCGTCCTCGACGAGCCGACCGTCGGCCTCGACCCCGTGCTCCGCCGCGACCTCTGGAACCTCTTCCACACCATCGCCGCCGACCGCGGCACCACGATCCTCGTCTCCTCCCACGTCATGGACGAGGCGGAACGCTGCCACCGCCTGCTCCTCATGCGCGAGGGCGAGATCCTCGCCGACGACACCCCGGCCGCCCTGCGCTCCCGCACCGGCACCGCAACGGTCGAGGAGGCGTTCCTCCACCTCGTCGACGAGGCCGCCCGAGCACCCCGCCCCTCCGGGAGCCCGCAATGAATCCGTACCGCACCCTCGCCACCGCCGCCCGCGTCCTGCGCCAGCTCCGCCACGACCCCCGCTCCATCGCGCTGATGATCCTCGTCCCCTGCGTGATGCTGCTGCTCCTGCGCTACGTCTTCGACGGCAGCCCGCGCACCTTCGACTCCATCGGCGCCTCCCTGCTCGGCATCTTCCCGCTGATCACGATGTTCCTGGTGACCTCGATCGCCACCCTGCGCGAACGCACCTCCGGCACCCTGGAACGCCTCCTCGCCCTGCCCCTCGCCAAGGCCGACGTCATCGCCGGCTACGCCCTCGCCTTCGGCACCCTGGCGATCATCCAGTCCGCCCTCGCCACCGGCCTCGCCCTGTGGGGCCTCGGCCTGGACGTCACCGGCTCCGCCTGGCTGCTGCTCCTCGTCGCCCTCCTGGACGCCCTGCTCGGCACGGCCCTCGGCCTCTTCGTGTCGGCCTTCGCGGCCTCCGAGTTCCAGGCCGTCCAGTTCATGCCGGCCGTGATCTTTCCTCAGCTCCTCCTCTGCGGCCTGTTCACCCCCAGGGACCGGATGCACCCCGCCCTGGAGGCCATCTCCAACGCCCTGCCCATGTCGTACGCCGTCGACGGCATGAACGAAGTCCTCCGCCACCCCGAGATCACCGGCGACTTCGTCCGCGACGCCGCGATCGTCACCGCCTGCGCCGTCCTCGTCCTGTCCCTGGGCGCCGCCACCCTCCGCCGCCGCACGGCCTGACCGCACGATGCGAGGATGGCCCCCGAACGTCGCACCCCCGGGAGGCCTCCGCCCATGAGCCAGACGCGCAAGCCGAGCCAGAAGGCCAGCCAGAAAGTCGCCGTCCTCGGCACCGGAAAGATCGGCGAAGCCCTGCTCAGCGGAATGATCCGCGGCGGCTGGGCCCCCGTCGACCTCCTGGTCACCACCCGCCGCCAGGAACGCGCCGACGAACTCCGCACCCGCTACGGCGTCGAGCCCCTCACCAACGCCGAGGCCGCCAAGCGCGCCGACACCCTGATCCTCGCCTGCAAGCCCCAGGACATGGCCCGCCTGCTCGACGAGCTCGCCCCCCACGTCACCCGCGACACCCTCGTCATCAGCGCCGCCGCGGGCATCACCACCTCCTTCATCGAGGAGCGCCTGGGCGACGGCACCCCCGTCATCCGCGTCATGCCCAACACCCCCGTCCTCGTCGACGAAGGCATGTCCGTCATCTCCGGAGGCAGCCACGCCACCGCCGCCGACCTGGCCCACGCCGAGGACATCTTTGGCGCCGTCGGCAAGACCCTCCGCGTCCCCGAGACCCAGCAGGACGCCTGCACGGCCCTGTCCGGCTCCGGCCCCGCGTACTTCTACTTCCTGGTCGAGGCCATGACCGACGCCGGCATCCTCCTCGGCCTGCCCCGCGACAAGGCCCACGACCTCATCGTGCAGGCCGCGATCGGCGCCGCCGTGATGCTCCGCGACAGCGGCGAACACCCGGTGAAGCTCCGCGAGAACGTCACCTCTCCCGCGGGCACCACCATCAACGCCATCCGCGAGCTCGAGAACCACGGGGTGCGCGCGGCGCTCATCGCGGCCCTTGAGGCGGCCCGCGACCGCAGCCGTGAGCTTGCCTCCGGCAACAACAGCTGATTCCTCCCCCCTTAGTGTTCGGTTGCCCGACGCCGGGGTTCGGGGGCTGCCGCCCCCGGCCCCCCGCCATCGGCCTTCGGCCTCGTCCTCAAACGCCGGACGGGCTGATTGCCCCGCCGCCCGGGCTGACTGCCCCGAGCACGTCGTTCGTCGTCACGACCCGGGCGAAGCCGCCGCCGTGCAGTGACACCGCCGTCGCCTGTGCGAGCTCCTCCGCGGTGCGGTGCCAGCCGAAGGGGCCCTCCAGGTCGAAGGTGTACGTCGCGTCGAGCGCGAACAGCACGTCGAACCCGAGGTTCCCGCCCATCCGCGCCGTCGTCTCCGCGCACATGTTGGTCTGGATTCCGGTCACCACGAACTGCGAGATCCCCGCCTCCTTGAACCAGGCCGCCAGATCCGGCGTCCCGTAGAAGGCCGAATTCACGCTCTTCGTCACGAGCAGCTCGCCACCGGCCCCCTTTCCACGCCGCCGCTCGACGTACTCCTTGAACTCGTTGCCCGCGTACCCCGCCCGCAGCGGCGAGTGCGGCTTCGGCGAGTCGTGCCGTACGAACACGACCGGCCGCCCCGTCGCCTGCCACGCGTCGATCAGCGAGGCGATGTTGTCGTCAGCCCCCGGATTGTTCCGCGCTCCCCAGAACTCCTCCTCCTCGAAGCCCTTCTGTACGTCCACCACGACCAGCGCTGCGTTCTCTGCGATCTCCATGACTGGAATGCTGCCGCCCCCGAGCACCCTGTCCCAGAGGTTCAAAAGTCACCGATCGATGGTTTACTGCCACCGTGCCCACACCCGGACCGCCGACCACCGCGCCCACACCCCCTGACCCCGTGCGCCCCCAGCGCATCGCCCTGCTCGCCTTCCCGGGCATCCGCGCCTTCGACGTCTCCGTGATCACCGAGGTCTGGGGCGCCGACCGCACCGACCGCGGCGTACCCCCCTTTCAGCTGCGCCGTGTCGCCGCCGACCCCGCTCCCGTCCCCATGCGCGGCGGCCTCACCCTCACCCCGGACCGCACCCTCTCCTGGCTGACCCGCCTGACCGGCAGCGACCTGATCGTCGTCCCCGGCCTGGACGATCACCTGACACCCGCACCACCCCCGCTCCTCGAGGCCCTGCGCCACGCCCACTCACGCGGCCTCACCCTCGCTGCCCTGTGCGGCGGCGCCTTCACCCTCGCCCAGGCGGGCCTCCTCGACGGCCTCCGCGCCATCACCCACTGGAACCTCGTCGACCTCCTGCGCACCCATCACCCCCTCGTCGACGTCGTCCCCGACGCCCTCTTCATCGAGGACGACAACATCTGGACCGCCGCGGGCACCGCCGCCGGCATCGACCTGTGCCTGCACCTGGTCCGCACGGCACACGGCTCCGAAACCGCCGCGACGATCGCCCGCTCGATGGTCACCGCCCCGTTCCGCACCGGCGGCCAGGCGCAGTTCATCGAGCACCCCACACCCCGTGCCGACCGCGACGCCGACGCCCTGGCATCCGTCCGCGAGTACGCCCTTCGTCACCTCCAAGAACCGCTCACCGTCGCCGACCTCGCCGCCCGGGCGGGCATGTCGGCGCGCTCCTTCGCCCGTCACTTCACCTCGGCGACCGGCACCACCCCCCTGCGCTGGCTCCTCGACCAGCGCGTCGCCGCCGCGCAGAAGCTCCTGGAGCGCACCGACCTGCCCATGCCCGAAGTGGCACGCCGCGCGGGCTTCGGCAGCGAGATCACGATGCGACAGCACTTCGCCTCGCGCCTCGCCACCAGCCCCCGCGCCTACCGCGCCGCGTTCACCGGCACCCCAGCGGGCACCGCGGGCTCACTCACCTGACCTACCTCGTCCGCCGGCGTCCCCACGGGCACCGCAGGCGCGGGAGGCAGCAGCCCGACCGCCCGATAGGCGGCATCGACCGTCGGCCGCGACATCCCCCGGGCCCGCTCGGCCCCGTCCCGCAACACCCCCTCCACATACGCGGAATCCGCAACAAGCTCCTTGTGCCGCTCCCGCACGGGCCGCAGCAGCTCGACCACGGCCTCGGCCGTGTCCCTCTTCAGCGCCCCGTACGACTCATATACACCGCTCAGCTCCGCTGGGTTCCCACCTTCGCAAGCAGCGAGGATCTCCAGCAGATTCGAGACTCCCGGCCGTGCCTCGCGGTCGTACTCGACCTCGCTGCCGCTGTCCGTGACCGCCCGCATGATCTTCTTGCGCACGGCGTCCGGCTCGTCGAGCAGATAGACGATGCCGGCCCCGGACCCGTGGGACTTGCCCATCTTCGACGTCGGGTCCTGCAGGTCCATCACCCGCGCCGCCACCTCGGGCCGCGTCGCGCGCGGCACCACGAAGGTCTGCCCGTACCGCTGGTTGAACCGCACGGCCAGATCCCGCGTCAGCTCCACATGCTGCGTCTGGTCGTCACCGACCGGCACCTCACCGGCCCCGTACGCGAGGATGTCCGCCGCCATGAGCACGGGATACGTGAGCAGCGAGAGCCGCACGCTCCCGCCCCGCGCCCGCTCGATCGCGGATTTCTCCTTGTACTGGATCATCCGCCGCATCTCGCCGTCGTTCGCCACGCACTCGAGGACGTACGAGAGCCGGGCGTGCTCGTCGACATGACTCTGTACGAAGAGGGTGCACCGTTCGGGATCGATGCCCGACGCGAGCAGTAGCGTCGCCGCCTGCCGACTGAGCCGGCGCACCCGGCCGGGATCGTGCTCCACGGTCAGGGCGTGCAGGTCGACGACGCAGAACAGCGCGTCGGCCCGGTGCTGATCAACCTCTGCCCAGCGCCGAATGGCACCCAGGTAGTTCCCCAGGGTCAGATGCCCGGTGGGCTTGATCCCACTGAAGATCCGCGTCATCTCTGCTCTCCACCTCCAGGACGGGGCCGCCGGCCCGGCGGGGCTCAGGTCCTCCGGAGGGAGATACGCGAACGGCCGCCGAAGCGGCGGCCGTCGAGTGCATACGTGAGTACGGCCGCCGTCAGGCGGCCCACCACAGCTGGGTGCACGTACGCGTAGTCATGTCCCCACCGTAGCGCTCTCGACCCAGGTCCGGACCGGAGTTGACACCCCCGGGACCGGAACGTAGTGTTCTCCGAGTTGTCCGACGTGAGCGCCGACCCTGGTCGGTCCCCGGACAGCCATTCCGCAAGAACCATTCACGTGATCGATGCGCAGCCCCGCCGTCTTCGACGGAGGGTCGTCGTCGGCTCGTTTACATGCGCTTTTGCGAAATGAGGAATCCGCGTTCGAAGGAACGCCCCGGATTAGCCCGGGAGCCGAGATTCCGCTAAAGTCTCACTCGTCGGAACGGCCGCCACAACGGCCGAGAAGACACTGCATTAAACATCCGGCTCCGCCGGGTGGCGGTTGACTGGGAGTCAGGCCCGAAAGGATCTGATAGAGTCAACACCGCCGGAAAGGGAAGCGCGAAAGCGAAGACCTGAAAGGCACCGAGGAAATCGGATCAGAACGGGAAGCCGGAAAGATCTGATAGAGTCGGAAACACGAAATACCGAAGGGAAGCGCCCGGAGGAAAGCCCGAGAGGGTGAGTACAAAGGAAGCGTC
>NZ_JBHYJH010000118.1:0-31376 GCF_042740445.1 Streptomyces sp. NPDC059003
GGGTGGGGAATCAGCCCGCCCGGCGTTTGAGGACGAGGCGCGCAGCGCCGGAGAGAAGGGGGTCTGGGGGCGGAGCCCCCAGGGACGGGGCGGGTGGGTGGGGGAAAGCGGCAGGCCCCCGGCTGCGGGTGCCGAGGGCCTGCATAAGGCGGGACGCCTACTTCTTGCCGTCCTTGCCGCCCTTGTCCTTGTCTCCGCCCGCCCCCATGGACTCGTAGATCTCCTTGCACATGGGACAGACGGGATACTTCTTCGGGTCGCGGCCGGGGACCCACACCTTGCCGCAGAGCGCGACGACGGGAGTCCCGTCGAGGGCGCTCGCCATGATCTTGTCCTTCTGGACGTAGTGCGCGTAGCGCTCGTGGTCGCCGTCACCGTGCGACACCTGCGGCGTCGGCTCTACGAGGGTCCCCGTACCTGCCCCGCGCTCGGGCTCGGGCTCAAGAGTGCTCATAGGTGCCAAGGGTACTCACGCCGGGCGCGTCCTGGCAGCGGCTGTCACCCTCGTCGGCCGTACCCGGACCGGTGCGCCGCCCGCGCGCGGTCGCGAGGTGCACGGCGAGGCCGAGCCCGGCCACCGCGGCCGCCGCCCACGGCAGGGCACCCGCGTCCAGGCCCGCAGAGAGCGCGAGGCCCGCGACGCCGGAGCCGACCGCGCTGCCCAGGTAGAGCGCGGAGTTGTTCAGCGCGAGCGCCACAGTGCCGCGCTCGGCGCTGAGCGCCAAAAGCCGGTGCTGCTGCGGCACTTGGAAGGCCCAGCCCGCCGCGCCCCAGATCACGAGCGCGGGGAAGGCCACCGCGCCGAGGAGCGGAAGGGAGGCCTCCGAGACGACCAGGAGGGTCGTGACGCCCGTCACGAGGGCGAGCACCCGGCCCGTCCGGTCCACCAGCGGGCCCGCAAGCACGCTGCCGAGCACCCCGCCGATCCCCCACGCCCACAGGTACGGCGCCACATCGCCCTCGCCGACGCCGCCCGTCGCGTCCAGGACGGGCGCGAGGTACGTGTACAGGCCGAGGCTCGACACCGCCCCCAGGAAGGAGACGCCCACGATGGGCAGCACGGCGCGGTCGGTGAGCGCCCCGAGCCGCGCCCGCACCGGCACGGGGGGCTGCGCGGGGATCTCGGGCAGCCCCACGGCGAGGCCCGCGAGCGCGACCGCGCCGAGCCCCGTCACCAGCCACATCGTCGACCGCCACGAGGTGTGGTCGGCGAGCAGCACGCCCAGCGGGACGCCGAGCACCGTGCCCGAGCTCATCCCGCCCATCACCAGGGCGAGCGCCCGGCCCCGCTTCTCGGGCCCGGCGAGCGCGGCGGCCGCCGCCGTGGAGAGCGCGGAGTAGACCCCGGCGCCCACGCCCGCCACCGCGCGGGCGACGAGCAGCACGGCGAGGCCCGGCGCGAGCGCGGTCAGGGCGTTGCCCAGCGTGAAGACGCCGAGCGCGGCGATGATCAGTACGCGCGGGCGCGCGCTCGCGAACAGGCCCGTGACGAGCGGCGCGCTCACCGCGTACGCAAGCGTGAACACGGTCACCATCTGCCCGGCCAGGGACACCGTCGTGCCCAGGTCGTCCGCGACCACGGGCAGCAGGCCCGCCATCACGTACGCGTCGAGCCCCAATGTGAAGGACCCCAGCATCAACAGCCAGATTTTCCGCATGGGCCATCAGCTCCCTCAAGTTCCCGCGTCCCCGCTCGGGCCGTCGTCCAGGGACGGAAACGTAGGCAGTCTCCGGTTCCGTAGGGAAATGCCCGTCACGGTGCGCTTATGCTCGGGAGGCATGAATGACCTGGGCCCTCTCGACGCCGTGGAGCTGCGGCATCTGCGCGGCTTCCTCGCCGTCGCCGACGAGCTGAGCTTCACGGGCGCCGCGGCCGCGCTCGGCATCGGCCAGCCCGCGCTCACGCGGACCGTACGCAGCCTCGAAGAGGCCGTCGGCACCCGCCTCCTCGACCGCAGCACCCGCCATGTGGCGCTCACCGACGCCGGACGCGGCCTGCGCGACGAGCTCGCGCCGCTGCTCAGCCGGCTCGACGCGGCACTGCGCGCGCCGGGCGACGGACGGCCGGAGCTGCGGCTCGGGTTCACCTCGCTGCTTCCTGAGGTGTGCGGTCCGCTCACCACCGCGTTCAAGGCGGCGACCGGCGCGCTCGTGCGCCTGGTGCGGCGCGACGAGCCGCTGGCGGGGCTCATGTCGGGCGCCTGTGACGTGGCGGTGGTACGCGGTGACCTGCCGCCCGGGGCCGAGGTGCGCAGCCAGGTGCTGCTGTGCGAGCCGCGCGTCGCCGTCCTGGCCCGCGGCGCCGGCGCTCTCGCGGGCCGCCGCGTCGTCGACTGGGCGGAGCTCGCCGACCACCCGCTCGTCGTGAACACCATCACGGGCACCACACGCCCCGACCTGTGGCCCGCGGACCGCCGCCCCCGGCTCGCCTGCACCGCGGACAACCTCGACGAGTGGCTGGAGGCGGTGGCCGCCGGACACGGCGTCGGCGTCGCCCCGGAGCCGGTCGCCCGCCGCCACTCCCACCCGGGCCTGCGCTACGTACGCCTGAAGAACGCGCCCCCGGTCACCGTCCACCTGGCCGTCCCGGCCCGCGACCCGCACCCGCTGGCGGAGCGGTATCTGCGGACCGCCACCGACAGCCACTGACCGACAGCCACTGACCGGCCGTCAGTACGGCCGTCAGTACGGCCGTCAGTTCAGCGACGGGTCGTCCGGGTACGTCGCCACCATCGCGAGCTCGCTGCGCTGGCGCCGCAGGACCGCGCGCCACAGCCGCTCGGGGTCGGGCGACGACACGTCGCCCGGCTCGGACTCCACCACGTACCAAGCGCCCTCGACCAGCTCGTCCTCCAGCTGCCCCGGGCCCCAGCCCGCGTACCCGGCGAAGATCCGCAGGGAGCCGAGCGCGGAGGCGAGCAGCTCCGGCGGCGCCTCCAGGTCCACCAGGCCGATCGCGCCGTGCACGCGCCGCCAGCCGAGGGGCCCCTCGTCGCCGGGGATCACCGCGACGCCGAGCGCCGAGTCGAGGGAGACCGGCCCGCCCTGGAAGACCACCCCCGGAGCGCCGGCGAGATCGCCCCAGCCCTCCAGGATGTCCGCGACCTCCACCGGCGTCGGGCGGTTCAGGACCACACCCAGGGAGCCCTCCTCGTCGTGGTCGAGGAGCAGCACCACCGCACGGTCGAAATTGGGGTCCGACAGGGCCGGCGTGGCCACGAGCAGCCGCCCTGTGAGCGAGGACACCTCGGTCATGCCAGACATGATCCCGCATCTTGGGCCCGCGCGGGGAGGCAATGAGCCGACGTGCGGGAGCGCAGTTCAGGGCCCCTGAGGGTGCCCCGGGCGCCGCCGCGCGAAGGTGACCCTGAGCGTCCGCTTACGTACGGTTCGTGTTGTAGCCGAGTCATGACGTGTTTGCGTCCCCTTGGGCCTACGGACCGGGGGCAGGCGGCCATTACGCTTTCCCTTTGGTCCCCCCGTCCATCTCATCGGAACGCGAGATTCATGACCGTCACCGACGATGTCCTCCTTGTCCACGGCGGAACTCCGCTCGAGGGCGAGATCCGTGTCCGCGGCGCGAAGAACCTCGTGCCCAAGGCCATGGTTGCCGCGCTGCTCGGCGGCGCTCCGAGCCGGCTGCGCAATGTCCCCGACATCCGCGACGTACGCGTCGTACGCGGCCTGCTCCAACTGCACGGTGTGACCGTCCGCCCGGGTGAGGAGCCGGGCGAGCTCGTCATGGACCCCTCGCACGTCGAGAGCGCGAACGTCGCCGACATCGACGCGCACGCGGGCTCCTCGCGCATCCCGATCCTGTTCTGCGGCCCGCTCCTGCACCGCCTCGGCCACGCCTTCATCCCGGGCCTGGGCGGCTGCGACATCGGCGGCCGGCCGATCGACTTCCACTTCGAGGTGCTCCGCCAGTTCGGCGCGACGATCGAGAAGCGCGAGGGCGGCCAGTACCTGGAGGCCCCCAAGGGCCTGCGCGGCACCAAGATCCGCCTGCCGTACCCGTCCGTGGGCGCCACCGAGCAGGTGCTGCTCACGGCCGTGCTCGCCGAGGGTGTGACGGAGCTCTCCAACGCCGCCGTGGAGCCGGAGATCGAGGACCTCATCTGCGTACTGCAGAAGATGGGCGCGATCATCGCGATGGACACGGACCGGACCATCCGGATCACGGGCGTGGACAAGCTGCACGGCTACACGCACCGGGCCCTCTCGGACCGCCTGGAGGCCGCCTCCTGGGCGTCCGCGGCGCTCGCGACCGAGGGCAACATCTACGTCCGCGGCGCCCAGCAGCGCTCGATGATGACCTTCCTGAACACGTACCGGAAGGTCGGCGGCGCCTTCGAGATCGACGACGAGGGCATCCGCTTCTGGCACCCGGGCGGCCAGCTGAAGTCGATCGCCCTGGAGACGGACGTCCACCCCGGCTTCCAGACCGACTGGCAGCAGCCGCTGGTCGTGGCCCTGACGCAGGCCACAGGCCTGTCCATCGTCCACGAGACGGTGTACGAGTCGCGCCTCGGCTTCACCTCCGCGCTGAACCAGATGGGCGCGCACATCCAGCTCTACCGCGAGTGCCTCGGCGGCTCCGACTGCCGCTTCGGCCAGCGCAACTTCCTGCACTCCGCGGTCGTGAGCGGCCCCACGAAGCTCCAGGGCGCCGATCTGGTCATCCCGGACCTCCGGGGCGGCTTCTCGTACCTGATCGCCGCGCTGGCCGCGCAGGGCACGTCCCGCGTCCACGGCATCGACCTGATCAACCGCGGCTACGAGAACTTCATGGACAAGCTCGTCGAGCTCGGCGCAAAGGTCGAACTCCCGGGCAAGTCGGCGCTGGCCTAGCCACCCCGCGGCTTCCGAAGGGCGCTCCCGGCGAGGGGGCGCCCTTCGTGCTTCGGGCGCGGGGAGCGCCCGAAGGGGCGCGGGGAACTGCGCGACCAGCCACAACGCCGCCGCAGACAAAGAACCACAGCGGAACGCCAAATGGGCGGCCACCCGAATCCGGGTGGCCGCCCTTCGCTGCTTGAGGCTACTTGCCCTTCGCCGCTTCCTTGAGCTTGCTGCCCGCGGAGACCTTGACGCTGAAGCCGGCCGGGATGTTGATCGGCTCGCCGGTCTGCGGGTTGCGGGCGGTGCGAGCGGCACGGTGGGTGCGCTCGAAGGTCAGGAAGCCGGGGATGGTGACCTTCTCGTCGCCCTTGGCAACGATCTCGCCGACGGTCTCGGCGAACGCGGCCAGCACGGCGTCGGCGTCCTTGCGGGTCACCTCGGCGCGGTCGGCCAGCGCGGCCACCAGCTCACTGCGGTTCATGTTTGTACTCCCGTGTTCTTCTTGCTGTTGAGGCGTGCCCCGCGGCGGAGCCGCATCTCGGGCACAGCGATGCCGATGCTGCCAGGGTCCTCAGGTGGGCCCCGGACCCGGGTCCGACGTCAGACCCTCGCGCCCAGAGACGCATCCTGCCCCCACCTGCGGCGGGAAAGCCAATCCGGCACCCGAGGGAGTCACACGAAAAGCGCCACTGCCTCGAAATGGTGACGCTCCGTCCGCTCTCGGTGCCGGACCGCAGGGCCTGCGGGGCGGGTAAGCCCGTGCGGGCCCGAGGGCCCGCGTGCCGCCACCCTAGAGGGCCGTAGGTAGCGGCACGTTCCACGACGCGCCGTGCGGCGGGCCGTGGCACCCGTCACAGGGCCGGGCGGGCGCTAGCCCGCCGTCGTTGCGCCCGCGGCCTTCGCTGCCGTGCGCACCGCCCCGGCGACGGCTCCCGCGACCTTGTCGTTGAAGACGCTCGGGATGATGTAGTTCGGGTTGAGCTCGTCCTCGGTCACCACGTCCGCGAGGGCGGTCGCGGCGGCCAGCATCATCTCCGTGTTGACCGTGCGCGACTGGGCGTCGAGGAGGCCGCGGAAGACGCCGGGGAAGACCAGGACGTTGTTGATCTGGTTCGGGAAGTCCGAGCGGCCCGTGGCCACGACGGCCGCCGTCTGGCGGGCGACCGCCGGGTCGACCTCCGGGTCCGGGTTCGCGAGCGCGAACACGATGGCGCCGTCCGCCATGGCCGCGACGTCGTCGCCGCCGAGCACGTTCGGGGCCGAGACGCCGATGAACACGTCGGCGCCGACGACGGCCTCCTTGAGCGTGCCGCGGGCGCCCTCGGGGTTGGTGTTGTCGGCGATCCAGCGCAGCGGGGAGCCGGGGGCGGCGTCCACCAGGTCCGCGCGGTCGGCGTGCACGACGCCGTGGATGTCGGCGACGACGGCGTGCTTGACGCCCGCCGCGAGGAGCAGCTTGAGGATGGCCGTACCGGCCGCGCCCGCGCCGGACATGACGACGCGCACGTCCCCGATGCCCTTGCCCACCACGCGCAGGGCGTTGGTGAGGGCGGCCAGGACGACGATCGCGGTGCCGTGCTGGTCGTCGTGGAAGACGGGGATGTCGAGGGCCTCGCGCAGGCGGGCCTCGATCTCGAAGCAGCGCGGCGCGGAGATGTCCTCCAGGTTGATGCCCGCGAAGCCGGGGGCGATGGCCTTGACGATCTCCACGATCGCGTCGCTGTCCTGGGTGTCCAGGCAGATCGGCCAGGCGTCGATGCCGGCGAAGCGCTTGAAGAGGGCCGCCTTGCCCTCCATGACCGGCAGGGCGGCCTTCGGGCCGATGTTCCCCAGGCCGAGGACGGCCGAGCCGTCCGTCACGACCGCAACGGAGTTGCGCTTGATGGTGAGGCGGCGGGCGTCCTCGGGGTTCTCGGCGATCGCCATGCAGACGCGGGCCACGCCCGGCGTGTAGACCATGGACAGGTCGTCGCGGTTGCGGATGGGGTGCTTCGACTGCATCTCGATCTTGCCGCCGAGGTGCATGAGGAACGTACGGTCGGAGACCTTGCCGAGGGTGACGCCCTCGATGCCGCGCAGCTTCTCGACGATCTCGTCGGCGTGCGCGGTCGAGGTCGCGGCGATCGTGACGTCGATGCGCAGCTTCTCGTGGCCGGACGCCGTGACGTCGAGGCCGGTGACGGAGCCGCCGGAGGACTCCACGGCCGTGGTCAGCTGGGAGACCGCGGTTCCGCTCGCGGGCACCTCCAACCTGACCGTCATCGAGTAGGAGACGCTGGGCGCCGTTGCCATGGCGGACTTCCTCTGCTTTCACCTTGTAGCTGTTGCCGTCCGATCGTCGCACCTACCCCTGAGTACGTGGTAGCCGCCCCGGATTGCGAACGTTTTGTTCACGCTGGCTGTGGTGGTGTCTGATGTTGTTTTCGGAAAACGACTTCCACCATACGAGAACTTCTGGGAAACGAGAAGAGGTCCACGCCACCAAGTGACGTGGACCTCTCCGTACGTTCAATGACACCGACCCGCCATGCTCGCCTCGCGGCAAGTGGTCGCTCGTAGCGACGAAGGTTGGGCCCGGGGGCTTGGATCGAGCCGGTGCCACATCAACGGTAACAAACGAATCCCGTAAGGCAATTCCCGTCGCGGGGGTCAATCCACGAGCAGCGGGCGATCAGTCGGCGATCAGTCCCTGAGCAGGTCCGGCACTCCGTCCGCGTCCGGCTCGTCGCGGGCGCCCGACAGGACCGTCAGCTGCTGGGTCGCGCGCGTCAGGGCCACGTACAGGACGCGCAGGCCCGCCGGGGACTCGTCGGCGATCTCCGCGGGCGAGACGACGACCGTCGCGTCGTACTCCAGGCCCTTGGCCTCCAGGCTGCCGAGCGCCACGACGCGCTCGCCGAGTCCGGCGAGCCAGCGGGCCGCCTGCTCGCGCCGGTTCATGGCGACGACGACGCCGACGGTGCCCTCGACCTGGTCGAGCAGGTGGGCCGCCGCGGCACGCACGGACTCGCCCAGGTCCCCGTCCCGTACGACCGTGAAGCGCGGCTCGACGCCCGTGGAGCGGACAGCCGACGGCGCCTCGGAGCCGGGCATCGCGAGGGCGAGGACCTTGGCCGCGAGGTCCGCGATCTCGGCGGGGTTGCGGTAGTTGACGGTGAGCGTGAAGCGGCGGCGCGGGCGGGTGCCGAGGGCCTCGTCGCGGGCGGCGGCGGCCTCGTCCGGGTCGGACCAGGAGGACTGCGCGGGGTCGCCCACGACCGTCCAGGTGGCGTGCCGGCCCCTGCGGCCCACCATGCGCCACTGCATGGGGGTGAGGTCCTGGGCCTCGTCGACGATGACGTGCGCGTACTCGACGCGCTCGGCGGCCAGGCGCTCGGCGCGCTCGCGCTGGGACTCCTCGCGCTGGGGCATCAGCTCCTCGAGGCCGGTGAGCTGGTCGAGCGGGTCGAGGTCGCGCTTCTTGCGGGGGCGGGCGGGGGTGCCGAGGATCGCCTGGAGCTCGTCGAGGAGCGCCACGTCGTGCACGGAGTACGCCTCGCGGCGCAGGGAGCGGGCCACTCGGCGGATCTCGCCCGGGTTGAGGACGCGGCGGGCCCAGCGGCCGAGGCGCTTCTCGTCGGCCATGGCGCGGAGCACTGCACGTGGGGTGAGCTCGGGCCACCACGCGTCCAGGAACGCGATGAAGGTGTCTTCGGTGGTGATGTCCTCGTCGAAGGACGAGCGGAGTTCCGCGGCGAGTTCCGGGTCGGAGTGGCGGGTTGCGGCGCCGGACTTCGTCCAGAGGGCGTCGAGGAGGAGCTTGCGGGCCCTGGGGCGGAGGAGGTTTACGGGGGCGGTGCCTCCGAGGGCGGCGGCCCGGATGCGGGACAGTTCGCTGCCGTCGAGTTCCAGGCGTCTGTTGAAGGCGACTACGCGGAGCTTGGTGGGGGTGCTCGCCATCGGCGGGTGCGGGTCCGCTCGCTTTGGGTCGGGATCCGCCCCAGCGGAACGACTGCCCACAGCTGTATCGGGTGCTTCCAGTGCGCCTCTGGCTGCCTTGCGCAGGACCTTCAGCATGCGGGAGGAGCCCTTGATCCTCGCTACCGCCGGGGTGTCGTACTCCGTGGCTTCTGTGCCGTCGACCAGGGAGCCGACCGCTCGGATCGCCACCTGGCCCTCCTCGCCCAGGGACGGCAGGACGCCCTCGGTGTAGGCGACCAGGAGGGGGGTCGGGGAGACGATGAGGATGCCGCCCGCGTAGCGGCGGCGGTCCTGGTAGAGGAGGTACGCGGCGCGGTGCAGGGCGACGGCCGTCTTGCCGGTGCCGGGGCCGCCCTCCACGTACGTCACCGACGCGGCGGGCGCGCGGATCACCTGGTCCTGCTCGGCCTGGATGGACGCCACGATGTCCCGCATGGAGTGGCTGCGGGCCTGGCCGAGCGCGGCCATCAGGGCGCCGTCGCCGACGACGGGCAGCTCCTCGCCGTTCAGGAACGCCGTCAGCTCCGGGCGCATCAGGTCGTCCTCAACGCCGAGGACCTTGCGGCCCTTGGAGCGGATGACGCGGCGCCGGACCACCCGGCCCGGGTCGACGGGCGTGGAGCGGTAGAACGGCGCCGCGGCGGGCGCGCGCCAGTCGATGACCAGCGGCGAGTAGTCGGCGTCGAGGACGCCGATGCGGCCGATGTGCAGGGTCTCGGCGATGTCGGCGGTGTTGTCCGCGCGCACCACGCCCTCGGCGGGCTCGACCGCCGTGTACGCGCCGTCCGGGCCCTTCTTGCCGTCCTTGCCGAGCAGCAGGTCGATGCGGCCGAAGAGGAAGTCCTCGAACTCGTTGTTGAGGCGGTTGAGATGGACCCCTGCGCGGAAGACCTGCGCGTCGCGCTCGGCGAGCGCGCCCGGCGTACCGACCTGGGAGCGCTTGGCAGCGTCGTTCATCAGGAACTCCGCCTCGTGGATCTTCTCCTCGAGACGGCGGTAGACCTGGTCGAGATGTTCCTGTTCGACGCTGATCTCGCGGTCGCGTACGTCGGCCACCGGGGCCCCTTTCCTGACGTGCTGCTGCCCGTATTGAGCAGCCGTCCACCGTACGCGAAAGGGGCCCCTGTTGTGCAGTCATGTGCTTACACGTCGACCTCGACCAGGCGCTCGCCGTCGAACGTGGTGACCTCGAAGCGGTCGATGTCGCCCCGGGCGAAGGCGGCGCCGCCGTGGACGTAGAGCGGGGTGCGGGCCCATTTGTCCGGGCTGTCCTTGATGCCGTAGCCCCACTTGGGCACCGACCAGGTCGTCACGGTCTCCCGCTCGCCGTTCTTGCCGACCGCGACCAGGGAGCACTTCAGCGGGCCCTTGACGTTCTTCAGCTCCAGGACCGTGTGCGTGCCCCAGGCCTTCTTCTCCGTGCCGACGGTGGCGGTGACCTTGGTCTTCGGGTCGGTGGCCGCCGTCTTCTCCTCCATGTGGTTGAAGAAGGCGTCCTCGGCGGGCGAGGTCGGATGCGGCTCGCCCGCCACGTCCTTCGAGCCGCCGCCGTCGTCGCTCACCGCGAGGACCGCGAGCGGCCCGCCGATGATCAGCGCGGCCGCCGCCGCGACCAGGTACATCCCGCGCCTGCGCTTCCGGGCGCGCTTGGCCGCGACCTCGTCCACGAGGGCCTCGGCGAGGCGCGGGCCGGGACGGGCGGACAGCTGCTCGCCGATGCCGGGGGTGCCGCGCGGCCGCACCGGGCCCGCGCCGCCCGGCGCCTCGCGCACGCCGGGGAGGTCCGCGAGCGCCGCCAGCATCGGCTCCATGCCGGAGAACTCCTCCAGCTGCCGCGCGCACAGCTCGCAGCCCGCGAGGTGCGCCTCGAACGCGGTGGCCTCCGCGTCGTCCAGGATGCCGAGGGCGTAGGCGCCGACGGTCTCGTGCACGTCACCGGTGCCCTGCGGCCCGTGGCCGTGTGCGCCGTGACCTGCGTGTCCACCGTGTCCGCCGTGCGAGCCGTGTGCGTCGTACGGCGTACTCATGCCGTCACCCCCCGCTCCTCCAGAGCCAGCTTCATCGAGCGAAGCGCGTAGAAGACCCGCGAGCGGACCGTGCCGCTCGGGATCCCGAGCGTCTCGGCCGCCTCATTGACCGTACGCCCTTTGAAGTAGGTCTCGACAAGTACCTCCCGGTGCGCGGGAGTCAGGTCCTCCAGCGCGTCCGACAGCGTCATCAGCCACAGCGCCTTATCGATCTCGTCCTCCGCGGGGATGACCTCCAGCGGTGACGGGTCGACCTCCTGCGGCCGGGCCTGCCGGCTGCGGTGGCCGTCGATGACGATGCGGCGCGCGACCGTCACCAGCCAGGGGCGTACCGATCCGGTCGCCCGGTTGAGCTGACCGGCGTTCTTCCAGGCACGGATGAGCGTTTCCTGTACGACATCTTCGGCGCGCTGCCGGTCTCCCGCCACCAGCCGGAGCACATAGGCGAGAAGCGGTCCCGCGTGCTCGCGGTAGAGCGCGCGCATCAGCTCCTCGTCCGGTTCCGGCGGGGGTTCCTGGCGATGTCGGTGCGGGCGTTCATCGGCCACGGCGGAATCCTTGCGCACGTCTGCCTCCGCTGTCCGCTGTTCGTCCCGGCTGCCCAGGTCGGCCTTGCCGGCCGGTCACACTGGACGTACGGACGGGGCGGGGGATGCGTTCAACGGGGCGGGAAAGTTCCCCTCCGGGCTCCTTCAGGCGCGCGCGAGTTCGGCCGCCCTGCGCCGGTGTCTCGCCACCCGCTCCCGGTTGCCGCACACCTCGCTGGAGCACCAGCGGCGGCGGTGCCCCCGTGACGTGTCCAGGTAGACGATGGGGCAGTTGTCGCCCTCGCACTGGCGGAGCAGGGAGCGCGCCACCGGGTCGGTGAGCAGATCGACGGCGTCGCGGGCGACGGCCGCGAGCAGGGGTGCCCGGCCGGGGGTGCCGTGCAGGGCGCGGACGAGGGTGCCGTCGGTGTGCCGGACGGCGCGCGGGGCGGGCGGGGCGGCGGCGGCGAGCGCGTTGACGCGGGCGAGCGCGGCGTCGGCGGGCCGCGCCGCCAGCTCGCCGCGGACCAGCTGGGCGATATGGCCGCGCAGTTCGCGGAAGGCCGCGAGCCAGGTCGCGTCCGCGCCCGGCAGCGGCGTCGCGTGCGGGACGAGCCCGGCGCCCGCGAGCCAGGCGCGCAGTCGGTCCACGCCGTCGAGCCGCTCGGCGGGGTGGGTGGTCGCGACGAGGTCGAGGCAGACGCGGCCGGAGTCGAATCGGAGTTCGCTGTACGTGGGGTGGTACGGGGACTTGGACGCACCCAACACCATGCGTCGTTCACCGCCCTTGGGGTTGCCGGTGAGTGCCGTACCCCTACAGTGCCCGCCCTTGCGCGCCGCCGGAACCCCTGCCACCGGGGGCGTTCCCCGCCGCGGCGCGGGCGCGTGCGTGCTCGTGGCGCAGACGCGCGCTTATGCGGGTGCGCTTCAGGGCTATGGGCCGGGCCCCGCCCCGACGGTTGACTCAAGGCCAGGAAGGCGAACGCAGGGACGGGTGAGGACGGGGTGACCGGGATGAGCGGGATGAGCGGGATGAGCGGGATGCGTGAGCAGCAGGTGACGGGTCGTCAGAAGCGGAGCGCGGGAGTGCTTCTGGGAGCGGCGACGCTCGCCATGGGCCTGATCGCCGGGTCCTTCTACATCTTCGCGTGCGCCGTGATGCCGGGCCTCGCGCGCAGCTCGGACCGCGCGTACGTCGAGGTCATGCGGCACATCAACGAGGTGATCCAGAACCCGGTGTTCTTCGCGAGCTTCATGGGGTCGCTGCTGTTCACGGCGGTGGCCGCCTGGCAGCTGCGGCGCACCCCGCTGCGCTGGTGGGTCCTCGCGGCCCTGATCGTGTACGCCGCCGCCTTCGTCCTCACCGCGGCGGTGAACGTGCCGCTGAACAACGACCTCGCGGACGCGGGCGACCCGGCGCGGATCGCCGACCCGGGCGCGGTGCGCGCCGACTTCGAGGACCCGTGGGTGGCGTGGAACATCGTGCGGGCGGTGCTGTGCACGGTCGCGTTCGGGCTGCTCGGGCGGGCCCTCGTGCTGTGGGGCGTGCTGCGCCGGACCTCCGGGGGCGCGGCTCACTCCGCGTACTTGGACCCCGCCGACCCGGCCGCCGGGTCGAGCGCGAGCCGGTAGCCCCGCTTGACCACGGTCTGGATGAGCCGCGGCGCGCCGAGCGCCGACCGCAGGCGGGCCATCGCCGTCTCCACGGCGTGCTCGTCGCGGCCCGCGCCCGGCAGCGCCCGCAGCAGCTCGGCGCGGGCGACGACCCAGCCGGGCCGCCGCGTGAGCGCCCGAAGCAGCGCCATCCCCGCGGGCGGCACGGGCCGCAGCTCGCCGTCGACGAGGACCGCGTGCCCTCGTATCTCCACCCGGTGGCCCGCGATCGGCAACGCCCGGGCCCGCGAGGGCAGTTCCTGGCACAGGAGCTGGACGAGCGGGCCGAGCCTGAACCGCTCCGGCTGGACGGTGTCGATGCCCCGGGCCTGGAGCGGCAGCGCGGTCACGGGGCCCACGCAGGCCGGGAGCACGTCGTGGCCGAGGGCGGCGAGGAGCTCGGCGGCCATCCCCCGGTCCTCGGCCCGCGCGAGCAGCGACGCGGCGGCGGGCGCGCTGGTGAAGGTGAGCGCGTCGACGCCGTGCGCCACGGCCGCGTCGAGGAGCCGGTCGACGGGCGCGAGGTCGGTGGGCGGCAGCCAGCGGTAGACCGGGACGAGGACGACGTCGGCGCCCCCGGCCCGCAGCGCCTCCACGAATCCGGGCAGCGGTTCGCCGTGCAGCTGGAGCGCGACGCGCCGCCCGTCCACGCCCTCCGCGAGCAGCCGGTCGAGGACCTCCGCCATGGACTCCGACGACGGCGACCAGTGCTCGGTGAGCCCGGCGGCGCGGACGGCGCCCTTCACCTTCGGCCCGCGGGCGAGGAGTTCGACGCCCCGCAGGCACGCGAGCAGCTCCTCGCCGCACCCCCAGCCGTCGGCGGCCTCGACCCAGCCGCGGAACCCGATGGCCGTGGTGGCGACCACGACGTCCGGCACGTGGTCGACGATCTCCTTGGTCGCGGCGAGCAGTTGGGAGTCGTCGGCCAGCGGCACGATGCGCAGGGCGGGGGCGTGCAGGACGGTGGCGCCGCGCCGCTGGAGCAGCGCGGCGAGCTCGTCGGCGCGCCGGGCGGCGGTGACGCCGACGGTGAACCCGGAGAGGGGGCCGTGTGCTGGACTGACGTTCATGACTCGGTCCCACTCGTCGTCGATTCCTTGAGGCCACGGCCCACCGAGCCTGCCAACGGCCGGTGACGGGCCCGGATCATCACGATGTCCGCCGTGTTACGTCACACCTCGGCGTACGAGAGGTGCCGCTCCGCGCCCGCCGCGGCCACGGACCGCGTGGGGGCGGCGCGCCCGCGAAGGTATACGGCCCAGGTCACGCCGAAGCACAGGGCGTAGAACCCGAGGAAGGCGACGAAGGCCGCCGTCCCCGAGCCCACGGCGAGGAAGGACTGCCGGAAGGCGAGGTTGATGCCCAGCCCGCCGAGCGCCCCGAGCGCCCCGATGAACCCCATGGCGGCCCCGGACAGCCGCCGCGCGTACACCGCGGCGGCCTCCCCCGCGAGCCCCGCCCGCTGGGCCTTGGCCTGGAAGATCCCCGGGATCATCTTGTACGTGGATCCGTTGCCGAGCCCGGTGAGCACGAAGAGCACGATGAACGCGGCCGTGAACAGGGTGAGGGACTCGATGACGGACGCGGCCACGACGACGCCGGTGGCCGCCGCCATCGCGACGAAGTTCCACAGAGTGATGCGGGCCCCGCCGTACCGGTCGGCGAGCCGCCCGCCCACGGGCCGGACGAGCGAGCCGAGCAGCGGGCCGATGAAGGTGAGCTGCGCGGACTCCAGGGGCGTACGCCCGAACTGGGTCTGCAGGACGAGCCCGAAGGCGAAGCTGTACCCGATGAACGACCCGAACGTCCCCACGTACAGCAGCGACATGATCCATGTGTGCGGGTCCCTGACCGCCTCCTTCGCGGCCCCGGCGTCGTTCTTCACGGTCGCGAGGTTGTCCATGAACAGCGCCGCGCAGACCGCCGAGACGACGATGAGCGGGATGTAGATCCCGAGCAGCAGCCGCGGCCCGCCGCTCGCCCCGATCACGGCGAGCGCGACGAGCTGCACGACCGGCACCCCGATGTTCCCGCCCCCGGCGTTGAGCCCCAGGGCCCACCCCTTCTTCCTGAGCGGGAAGAAGGAGTTGATGTTGGTCATGGAGGAGGCGAAGTTCCCGCCGCCGACCCCGGTGAGCAGGGCGCACACCATGAACGTGGTGTACGAGGTCCCCGGCTCCATGACGGCGAAGGTCAGGGCGGCGGGCACGAGGAGCAGCGCCGCGGCCACGACGGTCCAGTTGCGCCCGCCGAACCGCGCGACGGCGAAGGTGTACGGCACCCGCACGACGGCGCCCACGAGCGTGGCCATCGACACGAGGAAGAACTTCCCTGCCGGATCGATCCCGTAGGCCGGCCCCATGAACAGGACCATCACCGACCACAGGCTCCAGATCGAGAACCCGATGTGCTCGGAGAGCACCGAGAACACCAGGTTGCGCCGCGCGACGCGGGCGCCCTCCCGCTCCCAGAACCCGTGGTCCTCCGGATCCCACCGCTGGATCCACCTGCTCTCACGCCCCATGTCACGCCTCCCGGCCGGCCGCTGATGAGCCCGAAGGTAGGGAGGGCTCGTTTCAGCGCTGTGCCGGTGCGTGACCGATGAGGAACGTTGGTCTCACCCGGGAGCGGGCGGGGCGGTGAGGGCGCCGCCCTTCCGGTGCTGCGAGCGGTATCGCCGGGCTCACCCCCGCTTCCGCCCTCCGGGGCCGGACTCCCGTCCTCCGCCGGGGCCGGGCTGCCGCTCCCGCTTCCGCGCCGCCCGCTTCCGCGCGCCGTCGGGCCACAGCCGCGGCGCCCGCCGCGCCGCCAGGTCCTCGACCCAGCCCACCGCGAGCACCATCAGTCCGATCAGCGGCCAGATCAGCACAGTCATCCACACCATGTACGTCGAGTCGAGCGCCGCCACCATCCGCTCGTCCATGAACGGGAAGTCGTACGCCTGGTCGATGAGTGGGACTGTCGCCATGATCAAGAGGTTGTGCCAGAGGTAGATCGTGACGGCGCGGTTGTTGGAGAGGGTGATGAGGCGGTCCCAGCGGGCGAGGCGGCCCGGGAGCTCCTGCCACGACGGGGAGTAGACGAGCAGGACGACGACGAAGCCGAGGGACCAGGTGGCCTGGGCCAGGGGGATGTCGTTCAGGTCCCAGCCGTCGGGGCCCAGGTGGCCGGACGCCCACCACAGGCCGAAGGCCATGGCCAGGGTGGCGAGCGAGACCGCCAGATAGCGCGGGACCCGCGCCAAGTGGCCCTCCTGGTGGGCGAAGCCGAGGATCCAGCAGCTGCCGTAGACCGCGAAGTCGGTGACCGCGTTGCCCGTCTCGCCGGGGATCTGCACGGCCTCCGTGGTGAGCAGGGCCGTCAGGGCGAGCGGCGCGAGCAGCGTCGCCCACGGCAGCCGGCGGAACGCCCAAAGGAGCAGCGGGGACGTGATGACGAACCACAGGTACGCGCGCAGGTACCACAGCGGGCCCACCGCCTGCGCGGGCCAGGTGTCCTCCAGGAGGCCCGCCTTGTCCCCGATGTTCCAGGGGAAGGGCGGGGCGCCCACCGGGAGTACGTAGTCGAACAGGCTCACCAGGCCCCACGTACCGCCGTGGTCCGGGTCCTCGCTCGGCTTCCAGCCCGCGGCGAAGAGGAGAAAGAGGGCCACCGCGCTGAACACCCACAGCGGGGGCAGCAGACGGCGGATTCGCCCCTTGATCACGTCCCACGCGGGGCGCTTCAGGGACCGCGCCATCAGGGCGCCCGCGAGCGCGAACATCACGCCCATCGACGGGAACAGGATCGTCAGCCACGCCCAGCCGAACAGGTGGTAGACCACGACCCGGACCAGCGCGAGGGAGCGGAGGAGGTCCAGATAGCGGTCGCGGGCGGGCTTGTCCGGCGCGACGGGCGGTGCCGCGGGTTCCGGGGGGACCGGTGCGGTGTGTCCCAGTGGGACCGGTGTCGTGTGCCCCGGAGAGACCGATGCCGTCGGGTGCGTCATCCCACGGCCTCCCGCTCGACGGCGGCGCCCACCGGCTGTCGCCCCGCGGAGAGCGGCGGTGCCCCGACCGCGCCCGTGCGCCGCAGCTTCTGCCAGCGCAGCCGGCCGCCGGTGAGGGCGGTGATCCAGGACTGGAGCAGGACGACGTACATGAGCTGGCGGTAGAGGATCTGCTGGAGCGGCAGCGAGATCAGATGCGTCGGGCGTTCACGGTCGAGCCGGAAGGCGTACGCGGCGCACACCGCCTGCACGGCGAGGACGCCGAGCCAGGCGGCGATGGTCTTCTGGGTGGGGCCGAAGACCAGGCCGTACAGGAGGAACACGTCGATCAGGGGCGCGAGCAGCGGCGCGAGGACCATGAACAGCGACACCAGCGGAAGCCCGACGCGGCCGAACCGGCCGGAGGGCCCGCGCTCGACGAGGGCGCGGCGGTGCTTCCAGATGGCCTGCATCGTGCCGTACGACCAGCGGTAGCGCTGGGACCACAGCTGCTGCACGGTCTCCGGGGCCTCGGTCCAGGCGCGGGCCTTCTCCGCGTACACCACGCGCCAGCCGTCGCGGTGCAGGGCCATGGTGATGTCGGTGTCCTCGGCGAGCGTGTCGTCGCTCATGCCGCCGACCCGTTCGAGCGCCGTGCGCCGGAAGGCGCCCACCGCGCCGGGGATGGTCGGCATGCAGCGGAGCACGTCGTACATGCGGCGGTCGAGGTTGAAGCCCATCACGTACTCGATGTGCTGCCAGGCGCCGATCAGGGAGTCGCGGTTGCCGACCTTGGCGTTGCCCGCGACGGCGCCCACGCGCGGGTCGCCGAAGGGCTGCACCAGTTCGCGGACGGTGGACGGCTCGAAGACCGTGTCGCCGTCCATCATCACGACCAGGTCGTACCGGGCGTTGGCGAGGCCGCGGTTGAGGGCGGCGGGCTTGCCCGCGTTGTGCTGGCGGATCACGCGGACGCCGGGCAGGCCGAGGCTCTCGACGAGGCGGGCCGTGCCGTCCGTCGAGCCGTCGTCGACGACGATGACCTCGACGGGGTGGTCGCTCGCCACCAGGGAACGGACCGTGTTCTCGATGCACTTGGCCTCGTTGTACGCGGGGACGAGGACCGACACCGGTTCCGTCACCTGCCCGCCCCACCGGAAGTCGCGTTTGCGGACGCGCCGGGCGTGCGCCACGGAGAGCAGCAGCATCAGGCCGAAGCGCCCCATGACCAGGAAGCCGATCACGGCGAGGCCCACCACGAGGATGTCCGTGATGCGCTCGGACGCGCCGACGAGGACGATCCAGGCCTTGCCCTTCCACAGCTCGGCGCCCGTCACGCGCACGTGCGCGCTGGGGGCGTCCAGGGCTTCGGTGAGGTTGGTGAACCGATAGCCCTGCTTCTTCAGGCTGGGCAGGAAGCGGTCGAGGGCCGCCACCGTCTGGGAGCGGTCGCCGCCGGAGTCGTGCATCAGGACGATGGCGCCCTTGCCCCCGGTGGGCGTGGCGCGGCGGATGATCTCGTCGACTCCGGGGCGCTGCCAGTCCTCGCTGTCGGTGTTGTTCACGACCGTCAGATAGCCGCGGCTTCCGATGTGCTTCACGACGGGCCACGACGCGTTGTCCATGGCGTCGGCGAACGACGAGTACGGCGGGCGGAACAGGGAGGTCCTGATGCCCGCCGCGCCCGCGAGGGCCAGCTGGTTCTGCGACAGCTCCCAGTCGATGCGGCGCTCCGACTGGTACGACAGGTCCGGGTGGTTGAAGGTGTGCAGGCCGACCTCGTGGCCCTCGTCGACCATGCGCCGGACGAGGCCGGGGTGGCGGGACGCCATCGTGCCGGTGACGAAGAAGACGCCGTGCGCGTCGTGCTCGGCGAGGACGTCGAGGACCTTCGGGGTCCACTTCGGGTCGGGGCCGTCGTCGAAGGTGAGCACGAGGCGGTGGTCGGGCACGCTCAGGGACTTCTCGTGGCCGCCGCGCGTGTCGATGACCGGGCCGCCCTTGAGGACCTCCTGCGGCACCCGGTCGGTGGCGGCGGGCGGCCGCACGCGGTGGTCGGCGAGGATCTCGCTGTGGACGTACCCGCGGAGCATCAGCATCGCGAGCAGCGCCACGAGCAGCAGCGAGGGCAGCAGGTAGCGCATGGGGAGACGGCGGCCGCGGGTGCCGCCGCGCCCGCCGGACGCGCGGTCGCGCCCGCGCCGGGTACGGCCCGTCCGGGCGCGGTCGGCCGACCTGCGCCCGCTGGAGCGGGAGTTCATGACTGTGCGTCCTCCGGGGCCTGCTGCTCGGCTGCGGGGCCTGCCTCGGCCGCCGCGCCCGCCGCGGGTGCGGCGTCACCGGCGGCCGGGCCGCTGCCGCCGTCGGGCGACGGGGCGGGCGGGTCCGCGGGCGGCGCGGTCTCGCGCGAGGGCTCCGGGGCGGGGGGCTGGGGTCCGGGGGCGCGGGTGGGGCCGGGGGCGGTGCCGGGGCCCGGCCTGTCGCCGCCGGGGGTCGGGGCGGGTCCTGGGCGGTCGTCGCCGGTGGGGACGGGGGCGGGGGGACGGCCCGGCCTCTCGTCACCGGCGCGGGGCGCGGAGGGGGCGGCCCGGTCCGGCTCACCGGCCGGTTCGACCGTCGTGCCGCCCGCACCCGACGGGCCCGCCGGGCCGGTCGTGGCGCGCGAGCTCGCGGGCGAGGGCGTGGCGTCGGGCGAGGCGGACGAATGGGGCGAACTCCCTGATTCCGCCGATACGTTCGGTGTGTCCACCTGGCTCGCGGGCTTCTCGTCCTTGGGGTCGGGCACCGGCAGCCAGGGCGCGCTGGAGTTGCCCGAGACGAGCGTCGCCACGATCACCACGGCGTAGCCCGCGCAGAGGAGGCCGACGCCCGTGCCGATGCGGCGGTATCTGCGGCTGCGGCGGCCCGTCTCGTCGACGAACACGGGTCCTTCGGCCGCGTCGGTGGCGTCCGGAAGGCCGTCGAGGGCGCGCGTGCCGTCGGTTCCGAGCGGGGACTCGCCCGCCAGGTGGCGGCCGATGCCGTCGATCTGGACCGTGACCTCGTTCGGATCGTGGACGTGCCCCGACGCCGCCGTCCAGGCCTGCCCCGGCAGACCCTCCGGCAGTCCTCCTGGGACCGACAGTCGCCCCGGGAGATCTCCTGAAAGATCCCCTGGCAATGGACTTTCTCGCCAATTCTCCATGCGTACGCACAACCCCCCACTGGACCGGATGCGGGCGCGCGCGACTCCCCGGGCACTTGCCGTCCGGGCCGGGCCCCCACCCGACCCGGGCGCCCCCTCTATCACGCTGCACCCGGACCATGAATGTAGCGCACGCCGATGACAGTAGTACTTTTCGTCACTCTCGGCTCATCATGATGAGTGCATCCATGGCCGGAATCCACCCGTCATCCGGTCGGGTCAGCCATCCTTCGGCGGCGGCGAGTTCGGCCGCGGCCCGGCGCAGCGCGTCCAGACCGGGGTGCCGCAGCCCTCGTCGCCACACCAGCGACACCGGCGACAGCGGCACCGGATCGACGAGCGGCCGCAGGACGGCGCCGGGCAGCTCGGGGAAGCCGACGACGGCGAGGACCGGGTTGCGGTGCTTCGCCATGATCCGCGCGAACTCCTCGTGACCGATGGCGAGCGGGGCGGGCGGCGCCACCTCGATCCCGCGGCCCTCGAAGAGCCGGTGGGCGAGGTCGGTCCACTCCAGGGTGCGGTCGTTGCCCGCGCCCGCGTACACGCTCGCGCCCGCGAGCCGGTCGAGCGGCACCTCGTCGAGCTCCGCCAGCGGGTGCCCGACCGGCAGCAGCACCGCCATCCGCTCGTATCGCACCGGCTGCTGCGCGAGCCCGGCGCGCAGGTCGGCGGGCAGCCCGGCGTACCGCCCGAACGACGCGTCGAGGCGCCCGGCGGCGATCTCGGCCGCGGCGCCCGTCAGACCGCTCTCGAAGCGCGCCATCAGCTCGCAGTGCGGGGCGAGTTCGCGGGCCCGGTCGAGGACGCGCTGGAAGACGAGGCCCGGGGTGTTGAGGTCGACGAGCAGCGGCTTCGCGGCGACGGTGGCGGGCCCGCGCGCGAAGGCGGCCGCGAGCTCGTCGTGCGCCTGGAGGACCCGTCGGGCGTACGGAAGGAGCCGCTCACCGTCGGCCGTCAGCGCGACCTGGCGCGTCGACCGCACGAAGAGGCCGACCCCCAACTCCCGCTCCAGGCGCCGCACATCGCGGCTCAGGGCCTGCTGGGCGACGTACAGGCGGGCGGCCGCGCGCGTGAAGTGCAGCTCCTCGGCGACGGCGACGAACGCCCGCAGCAGGCGGGGCTCCATGTCGCGGGGCGCCCCGGGCGATGAGGTGACCATCGGGAGAATTTACAACGCGGGTGCGTTAATGGCCCTCCAGAAGGTGTTGGACCACTCCTGGGGACAGCGGCGAGCCTGAAGCCATGCCGCAAGCCCCCGCAGAACCAGCCGATATCACCGACATCACCGACATCACCGACATCACCGGTATATCCGAGCCCCAGGGCTCCCTCGCCTCCCCCTCCACCCCGGAGGGCCGACGCACCCGCCGCAACCCCTACACCCGCCTCTTCGCCCTCCCCGGGGCGACGGCGTTCACCGTCGGCAACCTCATCGCCCGCCTGCCCATGGGCATGTTCAGCGTCAGCGCGGTGACCATGATCGCCGGGTCGCGGGGCTCGTACGCGCTCGCGGGCGCCGTCACCGCGACCGGGCTCGCCGCGACCGCCGTCGTGGCGCCCTGGACGGCACGGCTCGTCGACCGCCACGGCCAGGCCCGCGTCGCCGTGCCCGCCACCGTCGTCGCCGTGCTCGGCTCCCTGTCGCTGCTGCTGTGCGTGCGCTACGGAGCGCCGGACTGGACGCTGTTCGCCTCGTACGCCGCCACGGCCACCACCCCCAACACCGGCGGCATGTCGCGGGCCCGCTGGTCCCACCTCCTGAAGGGCGACGCGGCGGCGGTGCACACCGCCAACTCCTTCGAGCAGTCCGCCGACGAGCTGTGCTTCATGCTCGGCCCGGTGCTCGCGGCGTTCCTGTGCGGCACGCTCTTCCCGGAGGCGGGCACCCTCGTCGCCGCCGCCCTGCTCCTGACCGGCGTGCTGCTCTTCGCCGCCCAGCGCTCGACGGAACCGCCCGCCCATGACCGTACGACGGGACCCGCGCGGAAATCCCCCCTCCGCGCGCGGGGGATGCCCGCCCTGCAGACCGTGTTCCTCGCCACGGGCGCCGTGTTCGGCTCCATGGAGGTCGTGACGATCGCGTACGCCGACGAGCAGGGCCACGAGGCCGCCGCGGGCGTGGTCCTCGCACTCCAGGCGGCGGGCTCGTGCGCCGCGGGCCTGGTGTTCGGCGCCGTGAAGCCACGCGGGCCGCTGCACCGGCGCCGGGTCCTGTGCGCGGTGGCGATGGCCGTCCTGATGGGCCTGCCGCTGCTCGCCGCGACGGCCACCGGGTCGCTCGTGGCGCTCGCCGGCGCGCTGCTGTGCGCGGGGATGGCGACCGCCCCGACGATGGTGACCGCCATGACGCTGGTCCAGCGCCTCACCCCCGAGGGGCAGCTCAACGAGGGCATGACCCTCGCCGTGACCGGCCTCCTCGGGGGCATCGCGTGCGGCGCGGCGGCGGGCGGCTGGGCCGCGGAGCACCTGGGGGCCGCCACGGGCTACGGGGTGCCCGTGGCGGCCGCGGTGTGCGCGCTGCTGCTCACGGTCGTGAGCGGCGGCCCCGCCGCAGCGGCGGAGGCCGTCAGCAGCGCGCGGGCTTGACCCAGGAGCACTCCAGGTCGCCGCCGCGGGTGCCGGCCGCCCGCTGCGAGCGCGGCTTCACCAGGACCGCCTTGTCCTCGTCGGACCTCGCGAGAGTGACGACGATCGCGTCCTCCAGGGCCTTGACCGACGGGGCGAGGTGGTTGTTGAGGACGATGCTGAAGACCAGCTCGCGCCCGCCCGCGTCCGTGACGTACCCGGACAGCGCGGACGCCCCGGTCAGCGTCCCCGTCTTCGCGTGCACGTTGCCGGCCGCCGGGGTCCCGCACATGCGCGTGCGCAACGTGCCGCCGACGAACTTGTCGGACGCGCAGGCCACCGGCAGGGACTTGTACCAGTGGGCGAACCAGGGCTCGCTCTTCGCCGACCGCAGCAGCTCGATGAACTGGTCGGCGGAGACGTTGTCCTTGCGCGAGAGCCCGGAGCCGTCGACCTGCCGCAGCCTGCCCGGGTCGACCCCCGCCGTCTTCAGGTACCCGGCGATCGCCGTGATGCCGTCACCCCAACTGCCCGGCCTGCCGGTCGCCTTGTGCCCCATGGCCTTGGTCAGGTGCTCGGCGTGCATGTTGTTGGACAGCTTCATGAACGGGATCAGCAGGTCCTTGAGCGGCATGGAGGCGTGCGAGGCGAGCGGGCGCGCGTCCTTCGGCGTGGCGATCCCGGCCCTGGTGGGCCCGCTCACCCTCACGCCGTGCGCGGCGAGGGCGTCCCGGAAGACGGCGGCCGCGTACCGGGTGGGCTCCCAGACGGTGACCCACTCCTTCGTAGTGCTGCCTCCGACCGGCACCGTGCCGCTGACGGTGATGGTGTTCCTGCCGTGCTGCCTCTCTACGGAGAGGGTGTTCTGCCCGCCCGCGGCGACCGTGGTGGCCCGCACGTCGAACTTCACGTAGTCGGTCTTCGGCGTCACCGTCACGCGCGGCTCGTCGCCCGCCCGCGCGCCCGGCGCCACCTCGACGACGACGGTCCCCGTGTCGTAGTCCGTGTCGGGCGCGAGGCTGAGCGCGGAGATCTGCGCCGCGTAGTACGACGACTCGTCGTCGGCGCCCCAGGTGTCGCCCTGGCGGCGGTCGTCGAACCGGGTGTCGTCGGCGACGAGCCGCCCCGACACCCGCTTGACGCCCGCGTCGGCGACGCGCGCCGCAAGGGCGTCGTAGTCCTTGGCGAGGGTCGTCGGGTCGCCGGTGCCGCGCAGGTACAGGTCGCCCTTGAGCACGGGACCGCGCCGGTCACCGGCGGCGAGCACGTCGGTCGTGAACCGGTGGTCCGGGCCGAGGATCTCCAGGGCCGCGGCCGAGGTGAGCATCTTGGTGTTGGACGCGGGCATGAGCCGCCCGCTGGGCAGGTGCCGGTAGAGGACGTCGCCGGTCCCGGCGTCGGCGACCACGACGCTCGCGACGCCGCCCTCCATGCGGGGGTCGCCGAGGATGGTGTCGATGGCCTCGGGCAGCCCGGACCGCTCGGAGTCCGCCCCCGCGGGAGCACTGACGGACAGGGTGGCCGCGGCGACAGCGAGGACGGCGGGCCAGATCCAGTGGCGCATACGAAGATTGACGCGTCTCACGGGTCTACTCATGACCCTGGAGCATCCCGGAAGACGGGCCCCACCGACAGTAGGCGCTCACGACGAAGGCCCGGCGGTCGTGGTGACCACCGGGCCTTCGGCTCACATGGGAATTGTGGAGATGGCGGGAATCGAACCCGCGTCCAACGGTGCGGAATCAGGGCTTCTCCGTGTGCAGTCCGCTGCGATTTTCTCGGCCCCGGAGATCTCGCGGACAAGTCTCCGACGGGCTCAGTCACTGTTTGATTTCCTCCTGGACCCCGTGACCGGGTCTAGAAGTTTAGTTCCCTAGCTGATGCCAGGATCCGGGTCGGGAACAGCCCCGGGCTGACACTTCGCAAGTCGCTACTTAGGCAGCGAGGGCGAAGGAATCGCGCTTGGTGTTGGCGATTATTGGTTGCGACATATGGTTAACGAGATCATTGCCGCTTCCTCGACACGCTTCCCCTGCTTCGACATCCGCTGTCGAAACCGATCATCCCCATGTTGATTTTTCAAACCCCTCCGAGGAGGGCCCCTCCGGAGAGGGGGCTCGCCCCGGCTGTGCGGGACATGAGCCATCGTACGTGACCAACGCACGACGGTGCCAGCGTATTCCCGGCGGCTAGCCGATCCCCTGCCGACGCCGCGCCGCGGAGATCGCACGGTTCGTCTCGCGGGTGTCCTGCTTCTCCCGCAGCGTCTGCCGCTTGTCGTACTCCTTCTTGCCCTTGGCGAGCGCGATCTCGACCTTGACCCGGCTGTCCTTGAAGTACAGGGCGAGGGGCACGATCGTGTGACCCGTCTCCTGGGACTTCGAGTCCAGCTTGTCGATCTCGGCACGGTGCAGCAGGAGCTTGCGCTTCCGCGTGGCGGAGTGGTTGGTCCAGGTGCCCTGCACGTACTCGGGGACGTGGATGTTGTGCAGCCACGCCTCGCCGCCGTCGATGTGCACGAAGCCGTCCACCAGGGAGGCCCGGCCCATGCGCAGCGACTTGACCTCGGTGCCCATGAGCACCAGGCCGCACTCGTAGGTGTCGAGGATGTGGTAGTCGTGCCGCGCCTTCTTGTTCTGCGCGATCATCTTGCGGGCGGGGGCCTTCTCGTTGGCCTTGGCGGCCTTGCGCTTTACCTTTTCCTTCGCCATAGTGCGGTCATTTTCGCACTACGAGGGGGGTCCGAGGCCAGTCAATACTGTCTCGGCCCGCTCCTGGGCGCCGCGGTCGACCTCCAGGTCCGGGGTGATGCCCCGGCCGTCGACGGCCCGCCCCGAAGGGGTGCGGTAGTGCCCGACCGTCAGCTCGGCGACGGAGCCGTCGGGCAGCCGGCTCGGCATCTGCACCGAGCCCTTGCCGAACGTGCGCGCCCCCACGACGACCGCGCGGCCGCGGTCCTGGAGGGCTCCGGTCAGCAGTTCGGCCGCGCTCATCGTGCCGCCGTCGACGAGCGCGACCACGGGTCTAGCGGGGTCGCCACCGGGCGGCGCGTGCAGCGCGCGCTGCTTGCCGCGTACGTCGTACGTCGCCACGAGGCCGCCGTCGAGCAGCGCGGAGGCCGCGGTGACCGCCTCCGTGACCAGGCCGCCCGCGTTGCCCCGCAGGTCGAGGAGGATCCCGGCGCCCTTGGGCGCCTGCCGCACGGCGTCCCGTACGGCGGCTCCCGAGCCCTTCGTGAACGCGTCGACCTTGATCAGCACGGCGCCGCTCGCGAGCCGCCTGACGGTCACGGAGTCCGTCGACAGGCGCGCCCTGTGCAGGGTCCTGCTCCACGCGCGCGTGCCGCGCTCCAGGCCGAGCGCCACCGGGGTGCCCTCGCGGTCGCCGCGCAGCAGCGCCACGACGTCGGTGACGGGGCGGCCCTTGACCTTCCTGCCGTCGACGGTGTCGAGCCGGTCGCCCTCGCGGATCCCGGCGCGCTCGGCGGGCCCGCCCCGCTGGACGCGTGACACCTCGATGCGCCCGTCGGCCGTGCGCCTGGCCCACAGTCCGACGCCCGTGTAGGCACCACCGAGGGCCTGCTCGAACGCGCGGTACTCCCCCCGGGAGTAGACCGAAGCCCAGCGGTCGCCGCTGCGGCTGACGGCGTCCTCGGCCGCCTCGGTGCCGGACTTGCCGTCGGCCATCGCCTCGGCCGCCGCGTCCGCCGCGTCGTCGGCGGCGTCGCGGTGCCGGTCACGGTCCTTGGCCGCGGCGACGGAGCGGGTCGGCACAGCCGTGGGGTTCTGGCCGTCGCCCGATTCCTCGCTCCAGGACCCGGTGGCCGCGCCGGTCGCGAGGACGCTCGCGAAGACCAAGGTCAGGGCCGCCCCGCGGCGGATGCGACGGGGCTCGGCGAGCCAATCAGGGCCTGACATGTCGGTGAGTCTAGGACAACGAAAGGCGCCGCACGGCCGGTTGACCGCACGGCGCCCGAGGCACGCCTCACACCTGCGGAACCGTAGGTCCCGCGGCGCGTCACACCTTCAGGTACTTGCGCAGCGCGAAGAACGCTGCCAGGGCGGGCATGAGGAGTCCGATCGCGAGGACCAGCGGCAGTTTGGCGAGCACGGCGTCCCAGCCGATGAAGTTGATCAGGTTCAGCTTCTCGGAGAGCTGCAGGCCGTGGTCGATGATGAAGTACCGGCCGAGCAGCAGGAACCCGCAGGCGAGCCCGCCGCCGATGAGGCCCGCGACGGCCGCCTCCAGGATGAACGGCATCTGGATGTAGAAGCTCGACGCACCGACGAGCCGCATGATCCCGGTTTCACGGCGACGGCTGAACGCCGAGACGCGCACCGTGTTGACGATCAGCATCAGGGCGACGACGAGCATCAGCGCCATCACCGCGAGCGCCGCCCAGTTCATGCCGTTGAGCAGCTCGAAGAGGTTGTCCAGGACGCCCTTCTGGTCCTCCACGGACTGCACGCCGTCACGCCCGGAGAAGGCGGTCGCCACCACCTGGTACTTCTCCGGGTCCTTCAGCTTGATGCGGAACGACTCCTGCATCTGGTCCGGCGTGAGCGAGCTGGACAGCGGGGAGTCGCCGAACTGCTCCTTGTAGTGCTTGTACGCCTCGTCCGCCGACTCGTGCTGGACGGTGTCCACGACCGACATCTTCTTGAGGTCGGTGAGGATCCGGTCCTTCTGCTCGTTCGTGACGGCGCCCTTGGCGCACTTGGGGTCCTGCTCGGCGTCCGCCTTGTTGCAGAGGAAGATCGAGACGTTGACCTTGTCGTACCAGTAGCCCTTCATCGTGCTCACCTGGTCGCGCATGAGCAGCGAGCCGCCGAACAGGGCGAGCGACAGGGCGACGGAGACGACGACCGCGAAGGTCATCGTGAGGTTGCGGCGGAGACCGACACCGATCTCCGACAGGACGAACTGGGCGCGCATGGCGACCTTTCAGTGGATCACGTGGAACGGCGGCTCGGGCGGCGCATCGCGGAGCCGGGGGCGGGTCGTCAGTGCTGGTAGCCGTAGACGCCGCGCGACTGGTCGCGGACGAGGCGGCCCTTCTCCAGCTCGATGACGCGCTTGCGCATCTGGTCCACGATCTGCTGGTCGTGGGTGGCCATCACGACCGTGGTGCCGGTCCGGTTGATGCGGTCGAGCAGCTTCATGATGCCGACGGAGGTCTGCGGGTCGAGGTTGCCCGTCGGCTCGTCGGCGATCAGGAGCTTCGGCCGGTTGACGAACGCGCGGGCGATCGCGACCCGCTGCTGCTCACCACCGGAGAGCTCGCCGGGCATCCGGTCCTCCTTGCCGCCGAGGCCCACCAGGTCGAGCACCTGCGGCACGGACTTGCGGATCTCGCCGCGCGACTTGCCGATGACCTCCTGCGCGAAGGCCACGTTCTCGGCGACGGTCTTGTTCGGCAGGAGGCGGAAGTCCTGGAACACGGTGCCCAGCTGGCGGCGCATGTGCGGCACTTTCCAGTTGGAGAGCCGCGCCAGGTCCTTGCCGAGGACGTGCACCTGGCCGTGGCTGGTGCGCTCCTCTCTGAGGATGAGCCGCAGGAAGGTGGACTTTCCGGAGCCGGATGACCCCACCAGGAAGACGAACTCACCCTTTTCGATCTCCAGCGACACATCGCGGAGGGCGGGGCGGTTCTGCTTCGGATAGGCCTTGGAGACGTTGTCGAATCGGATCACGGGTGCACCACGGGTTGGCCGGGGGTAGGTGAGCGTGACCCTACGCGAACGCGGTGCGGGAGCGCAGTCGGCGTCCTGAGTTGCGCGATTTGTCGCGGATATATGAGGGAACGGATCGGTCGGAAACCGGCGCCGCCCGGCGGGCCGCGCCGAAATCCGCGGAAGCTGGCACAGTGGTAGGGGGAACGGTTGAGGTTCCCTGAGCGTTGGGCAGGCTGAGACTGTGCGGGAGGAGAAGCGCATGACCTATGACAGGTTGGTGTGCGCGAACTGCGCGGCGCCTGTGAGTGAGGGCCGCTGCCCCGTCTGCCGGGCCAGCCGGGAGCGGATGCAGCAGGAAGGCCCCTTCGGTGCGCTGAGTCCCGTGACGCTGATAGCGCTGCTCGTGGTGCTGATCGCGGCGATGGCGCTCCTGGCCCACCAGACCGCTTAGCGCGGGGCCCTGCGGGGCGGTGCCGGGTACGGAATCGGCGCCGTGCGCACCGTACGCGTAGTGCCGCGCACGGAGCGTGGGCATACCTGGCGAGTGCGGGCAGAGCCGCCGAAGGCTCGATGAGAGCGCGGAAGGGCCCGAAGCCGTGGAGGCTTCGGGCCCTTGCTGTGCGCGCCGCGGCGCGGAGGTACCGGGGGCCGGCCGTCTCGGTCAGGCCGCGGCGCCGCGGTTGCCCACGAAGCGCGGCAGGATGCGGAAGCCGATGCCGCCGGCGATCATCGTGGCGGCGCCGATGACCAGGAACGTGGTCTCGGTGGCACCTGTCTCGGCCAGCTCGCCGTCGTCCTTGCCCTGGCCCTTGTCCGCGATCTGCTGGACCGGCTTCGAGCCCGTGTCGGTCAGGCTGTCCTTGCCCTGGCCCTGCTGGACCGGCTGGGAGCCGCCGCCCGCGGGGTCGTTGTCGTTGCCGCCCGTGCCGCCGCCGGAGCCGTTGTTGTCACCGTCGCCCGGGTCGCCCGGGTCACCCGGGTCGCTGGTGGGCGGGTTCGTCGGCTGGGTGGGCGGGTTCGTCGGCTCGGTCGGCGGGTCCGTGGGCTCCGTCGGCGGGTTCGTCGGCTCGGTGGGCGGGTCCGTGGGCTCCGTGGGCGGGTCCGTCGGCTCGGTCGGCTCGTCGGTCGGCTCCGGCGGGTTGCTGGGCTCCCCCGGGTCCTCGTCGTCGTCCCCGCCCGGGAGGTCCGCGTCGACGCCGATGCCGTTCTCGTCGGCGGAGGCGCTCGCGCCCGCCCCGCCGAGGTCGACGCCGACGTCCAGGGCCGAGGCTGCGCCGGCGGCCGTCAGCGAGGCGCCCGCGGCGATCACTGCGCCGGCTGCGATCCGCGCGACGCGGATCCGCGTCTTCTTGGTCATCAGGCTGCTACCCCCAGTAGCTGAATCGTCAGTGAGGCAGCGCTCGGGGCCCCGGTCACGGGGTGACTACCGATCGGCCCCCCGGATCACACGCGCCCCAGAGACACGCATGCCGCTCGCTAGCTTTTCCACTTTCCAGACCACCGTCAAGGTCGTTGCGCGCGCGATGCCCCTTATGCGGTCAGTTGACCGTCGTGCAGACATGCGACTGTGACGTGAAGGGCTCAAGAACCCCACAAGTGGTTCATAAACAAAGGCAACTGCCGCCCGATGGGCGGCAGTTGCCTTGATTCTCGCTCTGTTCGCCGCGGCTCGCTCTCGCTCACGTTGTCGACAAAGCGCCGAAATTACTTCTCCTGCTGCTTGCGCCAGCGAATTCCGGCCTCCAGGAAGCCGTCGATCTCGCCGTTGAACACCGACTCCGGGTTGCCGACCTCGTGCTCCGTACGCAGGTCCTTCACCATCTGGTACGGGTGCAGGACGTACGAGCGCATCTGGTTGCCCCAGGAGTTGCCGCCGTCGCCCTTGAGGGCGTTCATCTTCTCCTGCTCCTCCTGGCGGCGGCGCTCGAGCAGCTTCGCCTGGAGGACGTTCATCGCGGTCGCCTTGTTCTGGATCTGCGAGCGCTCGTTCTGGCAGGAGACGACGATGCCGGTCGGGAGGTGGGTCAGGCGGACCGCGGAGTCCGTCGTGTTGACGCCCTGGCCGCCGGGGCCCGACGAGCGGTACACGTCGACGCGCAGCTCGCTCTCGTCGATCTCGATGTGGTCCGTCTGCTCGACCACGGGGAGGACCTCGACGCCCGCGAAGGACGTCTGGCGGCGGCCCTGGTTGTCGAACGGGGAGATCCGCACCAGGCGGTGCGTGCCCTGCTCCACGGAGAGCGTGCCGTACGCGTACGGCGCCTGCACGGCGAAGGTGGTCGACTTGATGCCGGCCTCTTCCGCGTACGACGTCTCGTACAGCTCCGTCTTGTAGCCGTGGCGCTCCGCCCAGCGCAGGTACATCCGCTGGAGCTTCTCGGCGAAGTCCGAGGCGTCGACGCCGCCGGCCTCCGCGCGGATGGTGACCACCGCCTCACGGGAGTCGTACTCCCCGGAGAGCAGCGTGCGGACCTCCATCTCGTCCAGCGCCTTCTTGACCGCCGTGAGCTCCGACTCGGCCTCCGCGCGGGTGTCCGGGTCGTCCTCCTCCTCGGCCATCTCGAAGAGCACGCCGAGGTCGTCGATGCGCCCGCGCAGGGCCTCGGCCTTCCTGACCTCCGCCTGGAGGTGGCTCAGCTTGCTGGTGATCTTCTGCGCCTCGTCCGGGTCGTCCCACAGGGACGGCGCGGCCGCCTGCTCCTCGAGCACGGCGATGTCTGCCCTCAGCTTGTCGAGGTCCAGGACGGCCTCGATCGACTCCATGGTCGAGGAGAGGGACTTGAGCTCTTCGGATACGTCGACGACTGCCACGGTTCCAGCCTAACGGCTGTGGGGGGCTGGTCGGGTTTCGGCGGTCGGGGGCGACCGCCGAGCCCGCTCCCGCCTGGGCGTGCCCTGGCCCCCTGCCGCGGCCCTTGGGCGGGCCCGCCCGCCCATTTCTGCCCCCTTGTGGGGGTTCATCTCCCACCCGCCCGCCCG
>NZ_JBHYJH010000119.1:0-5393 GCF_042740445.1 Streptomyces sp. NPDC059003
TAGGGGGCGGAGCCCCCTAGTTTCGGGAAGGGGCGGGTCTGGGGCGCCCCCGCGACGGACTACGACCGCGGTACCCCCGTCAGCGCCGTCACCACCGGATCCAGGGCCTGCTGGATCTCGCCGCCGACGGAGCGGAAGAACGGGAGGGGCGCGCCGTAGGGGTCGTAGACCTCGTCGGCCTCGACGTTGGGGGCGAGGAGCCAGCCGCGGAGGGCGGCCGCGGCCCGCACCAGGGCCCGCGCCCGCTCGACGACGGCGTCGGACCCGTCGGGATCGGGCAGCGTGGCCGGATCTATGGCACGGACGAGCCGGGTGAACTCCTTGAGCGTGAAGGTCCGCAGCCCCGCGGAGTGCCCCATGGAGATGACCTGCGCCCGGTGGTCCCGGGTGGCCGTGAGCACCAGGTCGGCCCGGATCACGTGGTCGTCGAGGAGCTCACGGCCCACGAACCCGGAGGCGTCCGCGCCGAAGTCCGCGAGGACGGTCTCGGCGTTGGTCTCCATGGGCGCGCCCTCGTGGCCCCACGTGCCCGCGCTCTCCACGACGAGCCCCCCGGCGTCCGGGTCGCCGAGCCGGGCGGCGAGGGCATGCCGGGTGAGCCGCTCGGTGATCGGCGAGCGGCAGACGTTGCCGGTACTGACGTGGAGGATGCGGAAGGTGCCGACGGAACCGGGGGCTCCGGTGTCCTGGGCCGGGTCCTGGAGGCCCGCTATGCCACGCCCCGTCTCAGGGGCTGTCAATTGGCCACCTCGAGGTCGGGGACGACCTTGCGGAGCTCGTCCGCGTCCAGCGCGCCCGCACGGAGCAGCACGGGAACCTTGCCGGTCACGTCGACGATCGAGGACGGCACGATGCCGGGGGTCGGGCCGCCGTCCAGGTAGACGGAGATCGAGTCGCCCAGCATCTCCTGGGCGGCGTCGCAGTCCTCGGGCGCCGGGTGCCCGCTGAGGTTGGCGGAGGAGACGGCCATGGGGCCGACGTCCGTCAGGAGCTCGATGGCGACGGGGTGCAGCGGCATGCGGATGGCGACGGTGCCACGGGTGTCCCCCAGGTCCCACTGGAGCGACGGCTGCTGCCTGGCGACGAGCGTGAGCGCGCCGGGCCAGAAGGCGTCGACGAGCTCCCAGGCGACCTCGGAGAAGTCCGTGACGAGGCCGTGCAGGGTGTTCGGGGAGCCGATGAGGACGGGAGTCGGCATGTTCCTGCCGCGCCCCTTGGCGTCCAGGAGGTCGGCGACGGCCTCCGCGCTGAAGGCGTCCGCGCCGACGCCGTACACGGTGTCCGTGGGCAGGACGACCAGCTCGCCACGGCGGACGGCGGACGCGGCCTCGCGCAGACCGGTCGCGCGGTCGGTCGCGTCGTTGGTGTCGTATCGCCGTGCCATCTAGCGGGCCTCCTCGCACACGTACGGGTACATCGTCTTCTTCGTCGCCGTCGTCATTACGGCAGCGCCTTGCGGGCGGTCGCGAACCGCGGCCGGTTGTTCAGGTCGGGGTGGTCCGCGGCGTCGGCCCAGCCCCGCTCCTCCGTGAAGATCCACGGCACCTGACCGCCCTGCGTGTCGGCGTGCTCGATCACGACGACTCCGCCGGGCCGCAGCAGCCGGTGCGCGGTGCGCTCGATGCCGCGGATCAGGTCGAGGCCGTCCTCCCCGGAGAACAGGGCGAGTTCGGGATCGTAGTCCCGTGCCTCCGGCGCAACGTACTCCCACTCCGTGAGCGGGATGTACGGGGGGTTGGAGACGACCAGGTCGACCTGGCCGTCGAGCTCCGGCAGGGCCGTGCGCGCGTCACCCGCGTGCAGGGTGACGCGGGAGCCCTCGACGTTCTTGCGGGTCCAGTTCAGGGCGTCCTCGGACAGCTCCACGGCGTGCACGCGCGAGCGCGGCACCTCCTGGGCGAGCGCGAGGGCGATGGCGCCGCTGCCGGTGCACAGGTCGACGATCAGCGGCTCGACGACGTCCATCGCGCGGACCGCGTCTATGGCCCAGCCGACGACCGACTCCGTCTCCGGGCGCGGCACGAAGACGCCCGGACCGACCTGGAGCTCCAGGTACCGGAAGAACGCACGCCCGGTGATGTGCTGGAGCGGTTCGCGGGCCTCGCGGCGCGCGATGGCCTCCCAGTAGCGGGCGTCGAAGTCGGCGTCCTTGACGGAGTGCAGCTCGCCCCGTTTCACGCCGTGCACGAAGGCGGCGAGCTCCTCGGCGTCATTGCGCGGCGAGGGCACGCCGGCGTCGGCCAGCCGCTGGGTGGCCTGGGCCACTTCCGCGAGCAGCAGGTTCACGCTGGTCCTCCGGGGCTTAGCGGGTACGTACGGGTGCGGGCTTACGCGGCGGCGAGCTTCGCGGCGGAGTCCGCGTCGACGCAGGCCTGGATGACCGCGTCGAGGTCGCCGTCGAGCACCTGGTCCAAGTTGTACGCCTTGAACCCGACGCGGTGGTCGGAGATGCGGTTTTCCGGGAAGTTGTACGTGCGGATCTTCTCGGAGCGGTCGACGGTGCGGACCTGGCTGCGGCGGGCGTCCGCGGCCTCCTTCTCCGCCTCCTCCTGGGCCGCAGCGAGAAGCCTGGAGCGCAGGATACGCATCGCCTGCTCCTTGTTCTGCAGCTGGCTCTTCTCGTTCTGGCAGGAGGCGACGACTCCGGTGGGAATGTGCGTGATGCGCACCGCGGAGTCGGTGGTGTTGACGGACTGGCCGCCGGGGCCCGAGGAGCGGTAGACGTCGATCCGCAGGTCGTTCGCGTGGATCTCGACGTCGACCTCCTCGGCCTCGGGCGTGACGAGCACGCCGGCCGCGGAGGTGTGGATGCGGCCCTGCGACTCCGTCGACGGCACGCGCTGCACGCGGTGCACGCCGCCCTCGTACTTCATGCGGGCCCACACGCCCTGGCCGGGCTCGGTGGCGCCCTGGCCGCCCTTGGTCTTCACGGCGACCTGGACGTCCTTGTAGCCGCCCAGCTCGGACTCGGTGGCGTCGATGATCTCGGTCTTCCAGCCGACGCGCTCGGCGTACCGCAGATACATGCGCAGCAGGTCGCCGGCGAACAGCGCCGACTCGTCGCCGCCCGCGCCCGCCTTGATCTCCAGGATGACGTCCTTGTCGTCGCTGGGGTCGCGCGGCACGAGCAGCAGGCGCAGCTTCTCGGTGACCGCCTCGCGCTGCTCGGCCAGCTCCTTGACCTCGGCGGCGAAGTCGGGGTCGTCGGCCGCGAGCTCACGGGCGGTGTCGATGTCGTCGCCGAGCTGCTTCCAGGTGCGGTACGTCCCGACGATCGGGGTCAGCTCGGCGTAGCGCTTGTTGAGCTTGCGCGCGTTGGCCTGGTCCGCGTGGACCGAAGGGTCGGCGAGCTTCTGCTCCAGATCGGCGTGCTCACCGATCAGTTCCTCGACCGCCTCGAACATCTTCGGGCTCCTGGTTTTCGGTACGCGAGCTCGGCTCGCGGAAAGGGCTGCTTGGGCGACAGACGGCAAACGCCGGTCCTGGCCGCCCCCGGACGAGGGCGGCCGAAGACCGGCGCAGTTGGCTCGCTACTTCTTGGCGGAGCCGGCAGCCTTGCCGAAGCGGGCCTCGAAGCGGGCCACACGGCCACCGGTGTCGAGGATCTTCTGCTTGCCCGTGTAGAACGGGTGGCACTCGGAGCAGACCTCAGCGCGGATGGTGCCGCCCTGGATCGTGCTGCGGGTGCTGAACGACGCGCCACAGGTGCAGCTGACCTGCGTCTCGACGTACTCGGGGTGGATGTCGCGCTTCAAGGTGTCTCCTAGTTTCGGGAGGGCGCCGGGTCGCACGCGCGGGATGCGGGTGCGTGAACCGGGGCCGACGGACCAGTCTGCCAGGACCGGCCGCATCTGCCCAAACCGGGGGCGGCCCGGAAGTATTCCCCAGGGCCGCCCGGCGGGCGTCTGCGGGCCGTGATTCCGGCTTATTCGCTGGTCACGACCTTGCCCGCGGCGCCCTTGTCGCCCGCGGACTTGTCGGTGGCCGACTTGGGGATCGGCTTGTCCGACCTGAGGGCGTCCCAGACCTGCTGGTCGGCCTCTTCGAGGGGAATGACGCGGTTGCGGTCGGCCGGGTCGTACTGGATGGGCAGCGTGACCATCTTCATGTCGCCCGAGCCGATGCCCTTGAGGCCGTTGGCGAAGCTCGCCAGGTCCTTGACCGAGTCCAGGTCGGAGTCGGTGGTGATGGCGCTCGTCGAGGAGTCCGCGAGGTCGTAGAGCTTCTTCGGGTTGCCGAAGAGGTTGATGTCCTTGACCTGGTTGATCAGGGCCTTGATGAAGGCCTGCTGGAGCTGGATGCGGCCGAGGTCGCTGCCGTCGCCGACGCCGTGCCGGGTGCGGACGAGGCCGAGGGCCTGCTCCCCGTTGAGCTTGTGGTCGCCGGCCGGCAGGTCGAGGTGGCTGTCCTTGTCCTTGATCGGCTGCTTGGTGGTGATGTCCACGCCGCCGAGGGTGTCGATCAGCTTCTTGAAGCCCGTGAAGTCGACTTCTATGTAGTGGTCCATGCGGATGCCGGACATCTTCTCGACGGTCTTCACCGCGCAGGCGGGGCCGCCGACCTCGTACGCCGTGTTGAACATCTGGCGCTGGCCGCCCGGGTCGACCTTGCTGTCGTCGTCCTTGGCCTGGCACTCGGGCCGGGTGATGAGGGTGTCGCGGGGTATGGAGACCACGCTGGCCTTCTTGTGGCCCTTGTAGACGTGGACGATCATCGCGGTGTCGGAGCGGGCCGCGCCCTCGTCCTTGCCGTACTTGGAGTTCTTGCCGGAGCGCGAGTCGGAGCCGAGGACGAGGATGTCGAGGGAGCCGTTGTCGATGTCGTCGGGCCGGTCGGTGCCGAGCGCGGCGTTGATGTCGACGCCCTTGATGTTGCCGTTGAGCTTGAAGTAGACGTAGCCGAGGCCGGTGCCGCCGAGCACGGCCACGCCGAGCGCGGTCCAGGCCGTGATGACGAGGGCCTTCTTGCGCGTGCTGCGCGGCTTGCGACGCCGGCCACGCTTGCCGCGGTGTTTCGGCGTCGCGTCCCCGGGCCTGCTGTCGTCCGTCATGCGCTCCTCAGTCCTCGTCTGTCGGCTACCCCCTGCTTTCAGGGTCAGGCGTGGCTTTTCGTCACTAGTCAGACGTGAAAACCGAAAGAAGGGTTGCACAGCGCCCTGTGTGCGCCCCGGCGCCCCGCGCCTACGCACCGTGTCAGGCTCGGCCCCTCACAGGCCTCCCACCTGCATTTTTGTACTTTGCCAAGCTACTGCGCGTAATCGTGAGGATCTCTTAGACGTGTGGTCAAGGTCTCTTGGCCCAGCCATGACGGCTCAGTCGCGACAGCGCCCCGCCCGGCATACGGAAGGGCCGGGCCCCGCGGATGAAGGGACCGGCCCATCAGGTCAGCCAGCT